>NZ_JAAGPN010000281.1:0-9977 GCF_017104805.1 Paraburkholderia sp. Ac-20347
CGCAGCGCGCCGTCGAGCAGACGCGCGGCCAGTTGCGCGATGCGCTGCGTGTCGGCGTCCATGCGCTCGGCGGCCAGCGCGCACGCCGTGCCCATGCCGACGATCTGATGCGTCGCGAGCGTGCCCGAACGCAGTCCGCGCTCATGGCCGCCGCCGTGCATCTGCGCCGCGATGCGCGCGGCGGCTTCGCGGCGCACATACAGCGCGCCGATGCCCTTCGGCCCATAGACCTTGTGCGCCGACATCGACAGCAGATCGATACCGAGCGCGTTCACGTCGATCGGCGTCTTGCCGAGCGCCTGCGCGGCGTCCACGTGCAGCAGCGCGCCCGCCGCGTGCACGATCGGCGCGATGGCGGCGATGTCGGTCAACGTGCCGATCTCGTTGTTCACGAGCATCAGCGAAACGAGGCCCGTGTCGTCGCGCAACGCGGCCTGCACGGCGGCGGGCGTGATGTCGCCGTGCGCGTCGGGGCGCACGAAGCTCGCTGTCATGCCGCGCTTTTCGAGGCTCGCGACGGTGTCGAGAATCGCCTTGTGTTCGAGGCAGCTGGTGATCAGATGGCGACGGTCGGCGGCGTTATCCGCGTAGCCTTTCAAGGCGAGATTGTTCGATTCGGTCGCGCCCGAGGTCCAGACGATCTCGTCGGCGTGCGCGCCGATCAGCGCGGCCACCTGGGCGCGCGCGGCTTCGACCAGCGAGCGGGCCTGCGTGCCCGCCGCGTGCGAACTCGATGCCGGATTGCCAAACGCGCCTTCCATGCCGAGGCATTCGCTCATGGCGGCAATCACGCGCGGGTCGGCCGGCGTGGTCGCCGCGTAGTCGAAATAGTGCAGTTTTTCAGCCATTCTCGTGGTACTGGGAAAAGAGATTGCGAGACTCGAATGGCCATCCATGCTACGCGGCAGCGACGAGAAAATGATTCCAAATCGCTCGCCGATTTCGGGCAAACGCAGAATTATTTTTTCTTTCGTGCCAGATCCGGACGCGTCTGCGCGTCTTTAAAGCGGAAAACCGTTAAACCGGCGCGTCGCCGAGATGCTCGGTATGCATGTCGCTGAGGCGGCACAGCAAAATGCCATAGCCCGTGAGATGCCCGAGATACACGCTGGTATAGATGCCTGCCGCGGGCAGCGCTTCGAACAGCGTCTGAAGCGTGGCAAGCCGCAGCGGCTTGGCGTCCAGTCCGGGCCGTTCGACTCGCAGATCGGCGACATCGGCGAGTTGCCGGTGCGCGGCGGCGAGCAAACCGAGCCCGCGCAGATATTCCGTTTTCCAGTGCGCATCGAGCGCTTCGAATTGCGCATGAAACGTATCGAACGTTTCGAGAAAATTGACCACCGAATCGAACAGTTCGTGATAACACCAGAAAAGCGGCAGGCGCGAACGATTGCGCTGCAAATGCGGCGACACCCACGACTGCGCGAGATCCGCTTTCAATAGATCGTGCGCCTCTTTCAGATTGCTGCTCGATTTACGCAGCGCCGCCGTGAGCGACTTCAATTGCGTGCGGTCGAGTTTCTCTTCGGCGATTTGCGTGAGCAGCGCCGTCGCCTGTTCATTGCCGCTATTCACGAGCGTATTCGCCCAAAAACCGTGATCGGGCGGAAACACAATCTGCTGGATCACGAAGCCAAGCAGCATGCCGAGCCCCACGCCAATCAGGCGTTGTTCGAGCAAGGGAATATGTTCGCCGGTATAGAGCACGAGCGTCATCGGCACGGTGATGCTCGTCATCTGAAACACCGAGGGACGCAGACTCACGATCGCGAAGATCACGATCGGCAGCAGCAGCACGCCCAGCCATAAATGCGGGGCGGTCAGCCAGATCAGCAATGTGCCGATAGGCATGGCCACGAGATTCGACGTCACGCGCTTGTAGAAATAACCGCGCGCCGCCGAAATCGAACTGCCGAGCGCCAGCGTAAGCATGGCCGAACCGGCGAGCGCGACGGCCGCGTCGGGATAACCGAAGTGATAGGGAATGGCAAAGCCGATCCACAAGCCGAGCGTGAGCTTCGTGTACTTCGCCATTTCCGATAACGAAAAGCGCGCGAACGAGCGGCGAAACGGCGTTAAGGGTTTGTGGACGTATTGGGAAGGCGTCATGGGCGTCGATCGATACAGGCGATATCAGGATGCTAATCGAGCCGGCGCATTTTCTGGCGGCCATTTACGCCATGACGTGGCGCTATTTTCCGGATCCATGACGATGACCTGCGGTTAGTTTCCAGTTAGCTCGCCGAAAGCTTTTATTTGCACTGCACCATGCCTTTTTCTTCGTTAATCGTCTGATGAATTCGCGTAACGCCCGCCCAATCAGCGTTTTCCCGAATCCGCCAAGCTTGCGATTTATTTTCAATTTCTTTCGAGTTTTTATCCCTTACCGTCTTGCAAGTTGTTTGGCGTTCGCATTGCGAACCTCACTATGATTACTGAGCAATGGGGTAGGCCCATGACGATAAAAACCAAGGTCTCGATATGTCTGCCTACGTGCAATCGTCCCGATCTGTTGATTCGCTGCATTGAATCGTGTTTGCAGCAAACACATACAAACATCGAAATCGTGATTGGCGACGACTCGCAGGACGACCGTACGGCGGCTTTAATCGCCGCGCGTTACGGTCGCGATAAGCGCATCGCGTATCGGCACAACACGCCTTCGCTCGGACAGGCGCGCAATGTCGCGAGTCTGTTCGCGCGCGCCACCGGCGACAAGATTCTGCTGATTCACGACGACGATTTGCTGGTCGCGAACGGCATCGAAAAACTGCTGGCGCAATGGACGCGTTATCCGGATCTGCAGGTCGCGTTCGGCAATCAATATGAAGCCGATCATCGTGGACGCATCGACCTCGCGGGCAGCCGGCGGCTCAATCTCGCGTTTCATCGCACGCCTGCGGCGGCCGGTTTGCAGGCGCTGCCCGGACGCGCGGGCATCGTACAGATGTTCCCGAACAACGGCTGGCTCGCCGACGCCGCGCTCGTCAAGCAGATCGGCTATGGCGGTCACGACGAGGTGTGCTGCGACTTCGTGTTCGGCACGCAGCTGTGTCTCGCGGCACGCAAGGTCTGTTATGTGGACGACTATGTGTCGGTCTATTGCAAGACCGACGTCTCGGTTTCGCAGGCTACGCGGCACACGCCGAATGCCGCTTCGCTCGCAGCCTGGCGTTTCGTGCAGACGCTGGCGTTGCCGCCCGCGCTCGAACCCGCGCGCCGCATCGCGTTGCGGCGACTCGTGCCGATCGTCGTGTCATTGCATGCGCGCAATCGCGAGGCGCGTATCGGCCTGAAGCTCGCGCTGCGCAATCTGCGCGCGTATCGCTTCGGTTTGAGTCCGCGTCTCTACTATCACCTGCTGATGATCTGGCGCGGCGCGCGGCGCGTGAATCCAGCGTTGCCGTCACTGGATTTCGACGCGGGCGAGCAGCCCGTCGACATCACGCGCACGCGACTTCCTTAGGATACCGATATTTTTGCTATGAGCCCATGACCTTGTGAGCGTCGGACGGTCCGGTGCGGTCGGGCGTGCCCATGGTTTCGAGCGCGGAGTCGTGATGCAGCAGCAGCGCGGCCGCCGCGCCGACAAGGCCCGCGCCCGCGAGGCACAGCAGCCCCGCGCCGAAGCCACCCGTGCTGTCCTTGATCCAGCCCATCGCATAGGGGCCGAAGAAGCCCGCGAGATTGCCAAGCGAGTTGACCGCCGCGATGCCGCCCGCCGCCGCCGCGCCTGAAAGAAAGGCGGCGGGCAGCGTCCAGATCACCGGCAGGCAGCCGAAGATGCCGAATCCCGCCACCGAAAGCGCAAGCATCTTGAGCACCGGATTGTCGAGTCCCGCCGCCGCCGCAATGCCCGCTGCGGCCACCGCGAGCGCGAACGCCACGTGCTTCTTGCGTTCGAGACGCCGGTCCGAATGACGGCCCCAGAACACCATCGAAATCACGCCGACGATATACGGCAGCGAGGTCACGAAACCGGTCTGCACGTTCGTGAGCCCGAACGCCTTGACGATCTGCGGCAGAAAGAAACTCAAGCCGTAATTGGTGGCGTTCGCACCGAAGTAAATCAGCGCCACGGCCAGCACGCGCGGATTGATCAGCGCTTCCACCACGCTGAACGTATGCACCGCTTCGCGATGCTTGCGCTCCTGCGCCTGACGCGCGACGAGCCATTCGCGTTCGTCGTCGGCGAGCCACGTCGCTTGCGCGGGTTTGTCGGTGAGATAGAACAACACGCCGAACGCCATCACGAGCGCGGGCGCCGCTTCGATCAGATAGACCCATTGCCAGCCAGCGAGTCCGGCGAGGCCGTCCATCGACAGCAGCGAGCCCGACACCGGACCGCCGATCACCGTCGAAAGCGGAATGGCCGCCATGAAATAACCCACCACGCGCGCACGATATTTAGCGGGAAACCAGAGTGTCAGCAAAAAGATGATGCCGGGGAAAAAGCCCGCTTCGGCAATGCCCAGCAGAATGCGCAAGGTATAGAACACGTGCGCGTTCGACATGCCGCTCCACTTCGCGATATGCGGAATGAACGCCATCGCGCCCGCCAGCAAGCCCCACGTAAACATGATGCGCGCAATCCAGCGCCGCGCGCCGAAACGTTCGAGCAGCAAATTCGACGGCACTTCGAAAAAGAAATACGCAATAAAGAAGATACCGGCGCCAAAGCCGAATGCGCTCGCCGATAAATCGAGCGCCTTGTTCATTTGCAGCGCAGCAAAACCCACATTCACGCGATCCAGATAGGCGATGAAATAGCAGACGATCAGGAAGGGCACGAGGCGTGCCGTCACGCGGGACATCGTGCGCGTTTCGAGGTCCATCGGTTGTCTCCTTCAAGGCTGGCGTCTCGCTCCGCCGCACCTGCGCCGGCACCGGGCCAGTCCGTATCATGTGGTTACAGACTAGGCGCTCGCGCGCCGTTGCGAAAGGCGCGTTTCATAAAACGTCTGCTATCGGATTGAGCAGCGATTGACCAGCGATCCAATGCCGATCGACTGCCGATTTACCGCGGGCTTTCTGCCGCATTGCAGCTTAAGCGCAGCTTTTTTTCATTCCGGCTAACATGGCCGTTCGATTTTTATATCGGGCGGCATCGCCGCGAACCCAACCTGATTCAGGAGCACCAGAAATGTCTTTCCGCATGACGATGTTGGCGGCCGCAGTTGTGGCCGCGAGTGTGGCCAGTGCAGGCGCGCAAGCCCAGGTCGCCGGCGCGCAGCCGCTGAGCGTGACGGTCGAGCAATCGCAGGCACTGCTCGAAGGCTGGAGCGTGAAGAAGAGCGTGCTCGGCAAGGCCGTCTATAACGACGACAACGTCAAGGTGGGCACCGTGCGCGACCTGATCGTGGCGCCGGACGGTTCGGTATCGGCGGCCATCGTGGCAGCGGGCGGCTTCCTCGGCGTGGCGGCACACGACGTGGCCGTGCCCATCGCTTCGCTCGAAGTGCGCAAGGGCAACCTCTATCTGCCGGGCGCGACCAAGGAAGCGCTCAAGGCCACGCCGGCCTTCCAGTACGCGAAGATCGAATCGCCGCCGAAGCCCAAGCGCGTCGACAACAAGCAGCAGGAACAGCAGCAATAAAGTAGCAAGCAGCACGACGCGGGCGGCGCAATGCCGCTCGCGCACGCGTCGGCGCATGATTGACGCTGGCGCGCGCAGTCGCGAAAACAGTCGTTTTACCTATGACTCGCGAGTCGCGCGCTCTAGCCGCCCTGCGCCATCTCCCGCAGTTCGATCCCTTCCCACGACCCGCGCGCGCATAGCGCTTCGATGGTTTCGCAGATCGTGCGGCGCACCGCCAGCGACGCCGAACTCACCGGCAAGGCATTCGGCCAGCAGATGCTCGCGGGCCGCCGGATCACAGGATCGACGATGCGGCGCATTCTGGGCCGGTCCGCGCTCGCCCGCAGCGCCAGCGCCGAAGCGGGCAGAATCGTGCACGCCGCGCCCGACTGCGCGAGCGACAGCAGAATCGGCAGCGAATCCACATCGGCGATGATATTCAGCGGCACCTGCTCGCGCGCGAACGTGCGCTCCAGCAGCAGGCGCAGGCCGTTCGCCACGCCGGGCGCGACCATCGGCACGTCGGCGAGCGAGGCCAGCGTGACGGTGCGCGTGCGCGCCGACACGCCGCGCGGCTCGCCCAGCAGATACAACTCCTCGTCGAGCACCGGCAGCGCGGAAATGCCCGGCGTGGCCGTGTCGCGAAACAGAATCGCGAGGTCGAGCCGCCCGTTCGCGAGCAGTTCGTTCAGATAGCCGCTCATGCTCTCGAAGAATTGCAGGCGAATGCCCGGATAACGTTCGCGCACGCGCTCGAACACCGGCATCGCCAGCACGGACGTCATGGTGGTCGGAAAGCCGATCGCGACCGTGCCCGACTCCGCGCCCACGCCGTCGCGCACTTCCTGGCGCAGCTGTTCCATCTGATGCAGCACGAGCCGCGCATGGCGGTAAAGCGCCTGCCCGGCCGCCGTGGGCTTGACGCCCTGCGGACTGCGCACGAGCAGCGGCACGCCGAGATCGTCTTCGAGCTTCGCGATCTGCTGGCTCAGCGAAGGCTGCGCCACGAACAGCTTTTCGGCGGCCTTGCCCAGACTGCCGTAATCGACGATATGCACGAAATAGCGAAGCTGACGAACGTCCATGAGGTGCTGCCCTTCCTGCCGGTTCAAGCGAGGGTCATAGGATACCCTTATGACCGGCACATTCAATCGGTATTTCCGCCGCGCGGGACATTCGCCTACAGTCGCCTCATTCCTATTGCAAAAAGCGCTGGCCGCACCGGCGCTGGAGACGGCGATGCACGCATGCCAACCCGATCGGCTCGAACAGCCGACGCAGAACGTCACAGATTTCCTCTCCCCCGCTCCGGCCGCCGCGCTGGCCGCCACGCTCGATTGCCGCAGCACGCCGCGTTCGGGCGACGCGCTGCCGCCCATCTGGCATTGGCTCTACTTCTGGTCCGCCGCGCCGCAAGCCGAGCTGGGCAGCGACGGTCATCCGCAAAAAGGCGGTTTCCTGCCCGATCTCGGTCTGCCGCGCCGTATGGCGGCGGGCGGCCGCATGAGCTTTCATGCGCCGCTCAGAATCGGTGCGCAGGCCGGGCGCGTCTCGCGCGTGCTGAACGTCGAGCATAAGGAAGGCCGCAGCGGCCGTCTCGCGTTCGTGACCGTCGAGCATGCGATTGAATCCGATGGCGTGACGGCGATCCGCGAGGAACAGGACATTGTGTATCGCGAGCCGGCGCAGCCTGGCCAGCCGCAACCGAAGCCCACGCCCGCGCCCGCGAACGCCGACTGGACGCGCGAGATCACGCCGAGCGAAACGCTGCTGTTCCGCTATTCGGCGCTCACCTTCAACGGCCATCGCATTCACTACGACCGCGAGTACGCGCGCGGCGTCGAGGGCTATCCCGATCTCGTCGTGCACGGTCCGCTGATCGCCACGCTGCTGCTCGACCTCGTATCGCGCAGCGTGCCCGGCGCGGTCGTGCGCGAGTACGCCTGGAAAGCGGTCCGGCCGACGTTTCTCGGCCACCCGTTTCGCGTCTGCGGCCGCCGCGCCGAAGACGGTCAATCCATCGAGTTATGGGCGCAGGACCACGACGGCGCGCTGACCATGTCGGCGCGCGCCGTGCTCGCCTGAAGCATCGCGCCCCGCAGGCTCCTTCCTTCCACCGAGATTCACCGAGATCCACGACATGAACGACGCCACGCCCGATCAATTCCAGGACATTCGCGAAGCCGTCCGCGATCTGTGCAGCCAGTTTCCGAACGAATATCACCGCAAGATCGACGAAGCGCGCGGCTATCCCGAAGCCTTCGTCGACGCGCTCACGAAAGCGGGCTGGCTCGCCGCGCTGATTCCGCAAGAGTACGGCGGCTCGGGCCTCGGCCTCACCGAAGCGTCGGTGATCATGGAAGAAATCAACCGCAGCGGCGGCAACTCGGGCGCGTGCCACGGCCAGATGTACAACATGGGCACGCTGCTGCGCCACGGCTCCGAAGAACAGAAGCGCAAGTATCTGCCGAAGATCGCCAACGGCGAACTGCGTCTGCAGTCGATGGGTGTGACCGAACCGACCACCGGCACCGACACCACGAAGATCAAGACCACGGCCGTGCGCAAGGGCGACCGTTACGTGATCAACGGCCAGAAGGTGTGGATCTCGCGCGTGCAGCATTCCGACCTGATGATCCTGCTCGCGCGCACCACGCCGCTTTCGGATGTGAAGAAGAAAAGCGAAGGCATGTCGATCTTCATCGTCGATCTGCGCGAGGCCATCGGCAAGGGTCTCACCGTGCAGCCGATTCTGAACATGGTCAATCACGAGACCAACGAGCTGTTCTTCGACAACCTCGAAATTCCGGCGGAAAACCTCATCGGCGAAGAGGGCAAGGGCTTCAAGTACATTCTGGACGGCCTCAACGCGGAGCGCACGCTGATCGCGGCCGAGTGTATCGGCGACGGTTACTGGTTCGTCGACAAGGTGTCGCAATACGTTAAGGATCGCCAGGTATTCGGCCGTCCGATCGGCCAGAACCAGGGCGTGCAGTTCCCGATCGCGCGCGCGTTCATCAACGTGGAAGCCGCGAACCTGATGCGCTTCGAGGCCGCCCGCCGCTTCGACGCGCACGAGCCCTGCGGCGCGCAGGCCAACATGGCGAAGCTGCTGGCCGCCGACGCCTCGTGGGAAGCCGCCAACGCCTGTCTGCAATTCCACGGCGGCTTCGGCTTCGCGTGCGAATACGACGTCGAACGCAAGTTCCGCGAGACGCGTCTCTATCAGGTTGCGCCGATTTCCACCAACCTGATTCTCTCGTACGTCGCCGAACATATTCTCGGCCTGCCGCGTTCGTTCTAACCGGAGAGCCGAATCATGCGCCCTCTCGAAGGCATCAAGGTCGTCACGTTCGAGCACGCAATCGCGGCGCCGTTTTGCACGCGCCAGCTCGCGGATCTGGGCGCGCGCGTCATCAAGGTCGAGCGTCCCGGCGTGGGCGATTTCGCGCGCGGCTATGACGAGCGCGTGCACGGTCTCGCCTCGCATTTCGTCTGGACCAACCGTTCGAAGGAAAGTCTCACGCTCGACGTGAAGCGCGCCGAAGCGCTGGAGATCGTGCACACGCTGCTCGCCGACGCCGACGTGTTCGTGCAGAATCTCGCGCCCGGCGCGACGCAGCGGCTCGGCCTCGGCTACGACGCGCTGCGCGAGCGCTATCCGCGTCTGATCGTCTGCGATATCTCGGGCTATGGCGGCGACGGTCCGTATCGCGACAAGAAGGCCTACGACCTGCTGATCCAGAGCGAGTCGGGCTTTCTGTCGATCACCGGCACGCCCGACGAATCCGCGAAAGCCGGTTGCTCGATCGCCGATATCGCCGCGGGCATGTACGCGTATTCGAACATTCTCGCGGCGCTGATCGAGCGCGGCAAAACCGGGCGCGGACGCCATATCGACGTGTCGATGCTCGAAAGCATGGTCGAGTGGATGGGCTATCCGCTCTACTACGCGATCGACGGCCAGACGCCGCCGCAACGCAACGGCGCGGCGCACGCCACGATCTATCCGTACGGTCCGTTCAAGGCCGGCGACGGCAAGTCGGTGATGCTCGGTCTGCAAAACGAGCGCGAATGGAAGGCGTTTTGCGATGTCGTGCTGCGCCAACCCGAACTCGCCGACGACGAGCGCTTCGCCTCGAACAGCCGCCGCGTCGAGCATCGCGCGGCGCTCGGCGCACTCATCGTTGCGGCCTTCGCCAGCCTCAGCGCGCACGACGTGGTCGAGCGCCTCGAAGCCGCGAAGATCGCCAACGCGCACATCAACGACATGCAGGCCGTGTGGGAGCACGCACAGCTCGCCGCGCGCGAACGCTGGACGCAGGTGCAGACGCCTGCGGGCGCGGTGCCCGCGCTGCTGCCGCGCGGCGTCACGCTCGCGGACGCGCCGCGTATGGAC
>NZ_JAAGPN010000282.1:0-10331 GCF_017104805.1 Paraburkholderia sp. Ac-20347
CGGCGACGTCGTCGGCGTTGCCTTGCGCGACTTGCGCGAGCGGCTCGCCCGTGGCGGGCGCGCGCACCTCAAAGCGCTCGCCGCCTGCGGGCGCACGCCACGCGCCGTCGATGAAGTGGCCAAACACGCCTTCGTGCTGCGCGAGCCACGCGCGCACGGGCTGATCGTCCTCGGGGGCGGGACCGTAATCCATCGTTCGAAAGTACTCGGCTACGCTCATCGGTGTGGTCTGGTCAAGATGACTGCGTGTGACTGCGTATCACTGCGCGCGGCTCGCCGCGATCAGGCGACGGGGTGGCGATGGAACGCGGAATAGCGCCCGCTCACGTAATGTTCGAGCTGGCGCTCGATATCGGCGAGCAGACTCGACGCGCCGAAGCGGAACAGCTCCGGTTCGAGCCACGGCCGCCCCAACTCTTCCTTCATCAGGATCTGGTACGCGAGCGCCGATTTCGCCGTGGAAACGCCGCCCGCCGGTTTGAAACCCACCAGCACGCCGGTGCGTTCGCGATACTCGCGGATCATGCGCACCATCACGAGCGAGACATCGAGCGTGGCGTTCACGCCTTCCTTGCCCGTCGACGTCTTGATGAAGTCCGCGCCCGCCATCATGCAGACCATCGAGGCCTTCGCAATGTTCGACAGCACGCGGATATCGCCGGTCGCGAGAATCGCTTTCAGATGCGCCTCGCCGCAGGCCGCGCGGAACTCGCGCACTTCGTCGTAAAGCGCACGCCAGTTGCCCGTGAGCACATATTCGCGCGTGACGACGATGTCGATTTCACGCGCGCCGTCGGCCACCGAGGCTTCGATTTCCTTGAGCTTGAGCGCGTGCGGATTGAGCCCCGCCGGAAAACCCGTGGAGACCGCCGCGACCGGAATGCCGCTGCCATCGAGCGCGTCGACGGCGGCTGCGACGAAACGGTGATACACGCACACCGCGCCGGTCTGGATCGACTCGGGCGCCATGCCGAGCGCGGCGAGCAGGTCGGCGCGCACCGGATGCCGCGCCTTCGCGCAGAGGCGGCGTACGCGGCCTTCGGTGTCGTCGCCGTTGAGCGTGGTGAGGTCGATGCAGGTGATGGCTTTCAGCAGCCACGCGGCCTGCGCGTCTTTCTTGACGGCGCGGCGCGTGCCGAGTGTGGCCGTGCGGCGTTCGACGGCGGATTGATTGACGCGCAGCGCGTCGATCCACGCCGTGTCGAACGCCGTGCCGGGATTGCGCTCGATATGCGCGGCCTGCGTGCCGGACACGACAGACGCGGCGGGCGCGGCATGGCGCAACGCGACGACAGATTGCTGGGAGGCTTCAGACGCTGTAGGCATACGCTTTGAGCTGAATTAGGCGACGCGCTCTGGCGAGCGAATTTGTGCAATGCACATCAAACCGTGATGGTTTATTTGCACTCATCCTATACCGATGAAACGATCGTGACAATACTCGTTACAATCGTATCGCTAACGTTAGCAAGCTGTCGCCTCGTACCACCACGCGGCGCTCGCTGAAACCTCGTCAACGGATCGCGCGCGCCACGCCTTGCAATTGACGGAACGCGTCATAACGCGCGTCGTGCAGCGCGGCGATTTCACCGGCGGAGGGCGCATGCGTCGCGCCGATCCGCGACATCGCGGACATCGCCGTACGCACATCGCCGTATAGCCCGCCCGCCACGCCGCCGAGCATTGCCGCGCCGAGCAGAACGGGTTCGTCGGCCTGCGTCACGAGCACGGGTTTGCCGGTCGAATCGGCGAGCAACTGGCGCACGAGATCCAGCCGCCCGGCCCCACCGCTGATCACCACGCGATCGACCGCCGCGCCCGCCGCCGCCTGCACCTCGATAATCTGCCGCAGCCCGTAGCCGATGCTCGCGATGCCCGCGATATAGAGCGCGACGAGGCTCTCGCGATCCGTCTCCATGCCGAGACCCGCGATCACCGCGCGCGCGTGCGGATCGGCGAATGGCGCGCGGTTGCCGAGGAATTCGGGCACCACGTGCAGGCCGTCGGCCAGCGCGATCGCGCCGGAGAGATCGCCGGCCTGTTGCGCCGCGAGCGCGGCCAGCATGACCGGCAGCGACTGCCCTTCGCTCGCCGCACGGCGCTGCATCTCGGGCGCGAGCGGATGCATCGCGAGCAGACGCTCGATGGCCGCGCCCGCCACCGACTGCCCGCCTTCGTTGAGCCAGGTGTGCGGCACCATCGCCGAGTAATACGGACCCCAGACGCCCGGCACGAACACCGGTTCGCGCGTGGTCGTCATCGTGCACGACGAGGTGCCGAACACGTAGGCGAGACACGATTCGGGCGCGCCGTCCGCACCCACGGTGCCAATGCCGCCCGCGTGCGCGTCGATCACGCCCGCCGCCACCGGCGTGCCCGCGCGCAAGCCGAGTTCGGCGGCGGCCTGCGCGGTCAGTCCGTGCCCGAGCGGCGTGCCCGGTTCGACCACACGCTGGCCGATGCGCGCGAAGCCTTCGTCGGCGAGCACGTCGAGTCCCACCGCGCGGAAATAGCTCTCGTCCCAGCGCTGTTCGTGCGCGAGATAGGTCCACTTGCAGGTCACGGTGCAGGTCGAACGCGCGAGGTCGCCGCTCGCGCGCCATGTGAGGAAATCGGTGAGATCGAAGAACTGCCAGGCGGCGTCGAACACGGCGGGCCGATGCTCGCGCAGCCACAGCAGCTTGGGCGTTTCCATCTCCGGCGAAATCTTGCCGCCGACGAACTTGAGCACCGCGTGGTTCGTCGCGTTGATGCGCTCCGCCTGCTCGACCGCGCGATGATCCATCCACACGATAATGTCGCGATGCGCCTGTTCTGAAGGTCCCACGGGCAAGGACTGGCCGCCCTCGCCCAGCACGACGAGCGAACAGGTGGCGTCGAAACCGATCCCGGCGATCTGCGCCGCTTGCACGTTCGCCTGTGCCAGCGCGTCCTTCACCGACCGGCACACCGCGTTCCAGATTTCGCCGCTCGACTGCTCGACGATGGCGCCGCTTTCGTGAAAGACCGTGATGTCGTGCTTGGCGGAGGCCACCATGCGGCCGTCCGGATCGAAAATACCGGCGCGGGCGCTGCCCGTGCCGACGTCCACGCCGATCGCGTAACGCGTGGCGGCGTTCAAGGTGTCAGAGGTCATGGCTCATTCAGGAGGAAAAGGAGATCGCGGAAAATTACCTGGCATCCCTGACGATTAGAGATCGACGCTGCTCGGCAAAATCACGAGGTCGCGGATCGTCACATTGCGCCCACGCGTGAGCATGAACACGACCGCTTCAGCAACTTCGACCGGCTGCATCAGGCTGCCCGCCGCCAGCGCCTCTTCCATCTTCGCCTTCGGCCAGTCGTCGAGCAACGCGGTCACGACCGGCCCCGGCAGCACCGCGCCCACGCGCACGCCGTGCTTCGCGACCTGGCGGCGCGTCGTATGCACGAAGGCCTGCACGGCGAATTTAGACGCCGTGTAGATCGGCTCCCACACCACCGGCACCACGCCCGCGACCGAACTCGTGAAGAGAATGTCGCCCGACTTCTGCGCGACCAGATGCGGCAGCACCGCATGCACCGAGCGAAACGCGGCGTTGACGTTGAGATTGAGCATGCGGTCCCATTCGTCGGGATTGCCGCTCGTCACGTCGCCGCCGACATAGGTGCCCGCGTTCGCGTGAAAGATGTCGAGACCGCCCGCGAGTTGCAGGATCTTCGGCAGCATCGCCGAGACTTCCGCGGGTTGCAGCAGATCCACCTGCAAGGGCAAGGCGTTCGGTCCGAGTTCGGCGCAGCACGTCGCGAGCCGGTCCTGTGCACGGTCGATCAGCACAACTTTCGCGCCCTGCGCGATCAGCGCGCGCGCACATTCGAAGCCGATACCCGACGCCGCGCCCGTGATGGCGGCCACCTTCCCTTTGATCGATTCAGACATGGAGTCTCCGGATTATGGATTTACGCGCGGCCGTGCGAGACACGCGAGCGTCGCGCGAGCGAGTCGACGATCACCGCGATCGCCAGCACCGCGCCGGTAATCATGAAGCGCAGCGACGACGAGAGATTCAGCAGCGTGAGGCCGCTTGCGATCGACTGGATCACGATGATGCCGAGCACCGCCGACCACGCGCTGCCGCGTCCGCCGAACAGGCTCGTGCCGCCGATCACGGCCGCCGCGATGGCATTGAGGTTGACGTCGCCGGTGCCGGCCTGCTGACTCGCCGAGGCGAGCCGCGCCGCCGTGAGCACGCCGCCGAGCGCCGCGAAGCTCGCGCACAGTACGAACGCGCTCGTATAAATGGCGCTGACCTTGATGCCCGCGCGGCGCGCCGCTTCGCGGTTGCCGCCCACGGCGTTCATCGAACGGCCCCAGCGCGTGCGCTTGAGCGCGTAGTCCATCGCGACGGCGAGGCCGAGAAAGACGGCGAACATCAGCGGCACGCCGCGTCCGCGATCGAGATAGCTGACAACGACTTCGAGGAACACGGTGAGAATCGCGCCGCGCGCCACGAGGCTGCCGATCGACGGCGCCGAGAGCCGCGCCGCGCGCCGACGCTCGCGCGTGCGCAGTCCGGTCAGCACGATGGCCACGCCCGGCAGCAAGGCGATCACATGCGAAACCATCGCCGGGATGATCATCAACTGGCCGAAGTTCACCATCGTCGAACCGTACGGCAGATTGATCGAGCCGTCGGTGCCGAGCACGTAGAGTTGCAGGCCGAGAATCGCGAGCAGACCCGCGAGCGTCGAGACGAAACTCGGCATGCCGAGCCGGTTCAGCAGCAGCGCGTAGAGCGCGCCGACGATGCCGCCCACCACCACGGCGGCCGCGATGGCGAGCAACACGGGCCAGCCCTGATTGACCCAGAGCGTGCCCACGAGCGCCGAGGCGAAACCGCTCATCGAGCCGACCGAGAGATCGATCTCGCCCACCAGCAGCACGCAGACGATGCCGAGCGAAATCACGCCGACCGTCGAGCAGTCGAACAGCAGATTGACGAGATTGTCGGCGGAAAGAAAGACCGGATTCAGGCTCGTGAACACGGTCCAGATGATGACGAGGCCCACGATCACGGGCAGCGAGCCGAGATCGCCCGAGCGGATCCGGTCGACGAAAGCGGAAACGGTGTCGCCGAGACCGGCGGCGTGCTTCACGCGCACGTCGCTGCGGTCGAGCAGCGGCGAAGGCGGCGCGCTATGGGTGTCCTTGCTCATGATGGTGCCTTTCACTGTACGTCCTGTTGCGATTGCGGCGTGGCCGCCTGGCGACGGCCCGCGCGGCGCGAGACGGCGTTTTCGGTCGCGCCGGTGATGGCGGCCACCAGCTCCGCGTTGGAGGAATCGGGATAGAACACGCCGTTGTTGCGGCCGAGGCGCAGCACCACGATGCGGTCCGCGACGGCGCGCACGTCTTCCATGTTGTGACTGATCATGATGACCGCGTGGCCCCGGTCGCGCACGCGCTCGATCAGGTTCAGCACTTCGGCGGTCTGCGCCACGCCGAGCGCGGCCGTGGGTTCGTCGAGCATGATGAGCTTCGGATCGAGCAGCAGCGAACGCGCGATCGCCACCGTCTGGCGCTGGCCGCCCGAGAGCGACGCCACCACGTCACGCACGCTCGGAATGCGCGCCGACAATTCATTGAGCAGCGTCCACGCGCGCACTTCCATCTGCACTTCGTCGAGACGCAGCGGGCTCAGCTCGCGGCCGAGAAAGATGTTGGCGACCACGTCGAGGTTCTCGCACAGCGCGAGGTCCTGAAACACGGTGGCGATGCCGAGATCGAGCGCCGTCGCCGGGTCGGAGAGCACGACGTCCTGGCCGCGAAACGTGATGGTGCCGGCGCTCGGCTGATGCACGCCCGCGAGAATTTTCACCAGCGTGGATTTGCCCGCGCCGTTGTCGCCGACGAGGGCGACCACTTCGCCCGCGCGCACGTCGAGCTCGATATCGGTCAGCGCGGACACCGCGCCGAAGTGCTTCGAGACGCCGCGCAGGCTCAACACGATTTCGCCGGGCGGCGCGTGGGGCGTGGAGGTTTCAGTCATGAAAGGAAACTCCTGAGTGCTACCGGCGGGGACCGGCACTTGCCGCGCCCCGCCGTCGATACGATGGCTCTACGACCTGCTTGTCAAGTCAATTAGTTAGCAATGCCGAGCTTCTTGCAACCCTCCGCGTAACGGCCCGTGCACAGATCCTTGCCGCTCGCGAAACCCTTGTCGACGACTTCCGCCTTGAGGTTTTTCGCCGTGATGACGGCCGGCTTGAAGAGTTGCGTGGGCGTCTTGTAGAGCGTCGTTTCGCCCTTCGGCGTCTGGCCCGAGAGGAAGCTCACGGCCACCTTCGCCGCCGCGCCCGCCACGATCTCGCTCGGCTTGAGGATCGTGTTGTACTGGTCGCCCGCGATGATCAGTTGCAGGCCCGCGAGCGTCGCGTCGTTGCCCGTCACGGGCGGCACGGGATTCACGCCGGCGGCCTTGAACGCGGCGATGGTGCCGCCCGCCGTGCCGTCGTTGGCCGCCACCACGCCCACGATCTGCGTGCTGAAGCGCGTGATCTGGCCGCTCACCCACTGCTGCGCCTTGGGCGGCGCCCACTCGGGCGTGTCGTATTCGGCGAGCGTCTTGAAGCCGCTGCCTTCGAGCCCTTCGTGAATGCCCTTCTTGATGAGCCCGGCGGCGGCGTCGGTCGGCGAACCGTTGACTTCGAGCACGCCGCCCTTCGCGGCCGCCACGCCGCTCTCCTTGAGATGCTGCACGAGCGACTGCGCGATCGACTTGCCGATCTCCTCGTTATCGAACGACACGTAGTAGTCGGCGGGCGTCGACGGCACCGGACGGTCGTACGCGATGACCTTGATGCCCTGGCTCTGCGCCATGTGCACGAGCGAAGCGGCCGCCGTCGAATCGACCGGATCGAGCACGATCACCTTCGCACCCTGCGAGATCACCGAATTGAACTGTTGCTGCTGTTGCGAAGCGTCGGCGTTGGCGTTCTGGTAGAGCACCTTGCAGTCCGGACAAAGCTTGGCCATCTCGGCCTTGAAGCCCGGAAAGTCGTGCTGCTCGTAACGCGTGGACGCATGATCGGGCATCAGGAACGCGACCGTGCCGCTGGGCGCGGCGTGCGCCGCCTGACCGACCGTGAGCGCGGCGCCCAGCAGGGCTGCGCCGATCGCGAAGTTCGAAAGCGTGTTCATCGGGTGTCTCCGTTGTCTGGAAAATTGTTGGAAGTTTTTGGGGTGCAGCCGGGGTGGCGGAAACGAATCCGCCGTTAAAACACCTGCAAACGGGCGTGAAAGGATGCGTACCGTGGAACGACCGCCGCGCTAGGCGATCGCCGCTGCCTGCGCCGATTCACTCGCACTCGCCGCATTCACGCGATGCCACGCGCGCCAGCGCGACGGCGGCATATCCTTGAGCAACAGGAACTGGCGATTGAAGTTCGAGAGATTATTGAAACCGACGCGATAACAGATATCCGTAATCGTGAGCTGCCCCGACAGCAGCAACTGGCACGCGAGATCGATACGCAAGCGGTTCACGTACTGCACGAACGGCAATCCCGTGTGCCGCCGAAAATAACGCGAGAACGCGCTGACGCTCTGCCCCGACAGTTCCGCCAGCTCCGTCTCGCGCAATTCCTGCGACAGATTCTTGCCGATGAACGCCAGCACGTGATTGATGCGCGTGCCCGCATAGCGCGTCGGATCCGCGCGATAGGCGGCGCTCGCGAGCTTCGCGGGTTCCGCGCCTTGCGCGAGCAATTCGAACAGTTCGATGAACAGCACGATGCGCCGCAGCCCTTGCGCACCGAGCATCTCGCGCATGATCGGCTCGGCGGCCGCGCCCGTTTCGGGCGTGAACAGCAAACCCCAGCGCGACGCGTCGAGCAGCGGCGCCACGCGCCGGAACTCGGGAAAGGCGTCGATCGTGCGCGCGATGAAATCCGCGTCGAATTGCAGGACGAGGCAACGTTCGTCGACGCGCTCGCCGCCCGGCACGCTGCTCACCCAGTTATGCGGCAGGTTCGCCCCCATCATCACGAGATTGCCGGGCTCGAAATTGCCGATGTAATCGCCGACGAAGTACTTGCCCGTCGTCGACGTGATCAGGTGAATTTCATACTCCGGATGAAAATGCCAGCGCACCGTCCGGTACGGATAGCCGTGCGACCAGACCTTGAACGACTCGTCGCGCGGCACGGCCACCAGTTCGAGGTCCGGCTGGTCCATGCGCGCGGGACGGCCGTCCTTGTGCGCCATGGCTTGCGCCGTAACCGGGTGACTCGCTGGCATCTCCGCTTGCATCGCTCCTCCTGCGCCTTTTGCTGGTTTTTTCTTTGCGGCTCGCGGCCCGCGCGAGGGCGTCCGCCATGGTTGAAAAAGTAACCGCATCAGCGGCGCTTCACCACTGAAAATAAGACCGCCAACTGATACTTTTTTGCATTCGGGTAAGTCCGGATCGCCGCTAAAGTCAACTTTTGTGCAGGGCAACAGCTTTGCCGATGCCAGGCGCATCGGCGACCGAAAACGGGGTCAAACAACGCGCGGCGTTATCGGGGAAGGAAAAACGGGCGAAAAAAAGCGCCTGCCCGCAGATGCGAACAAGCGCCGGTCCGGCATGCGGCGCGCGAAGCACGCGCCGCCATCGAGGGACGATCAATACCCGTAACGCGGATGATGAGGACGCGGACGATGATGATGCCAGCGCACCGGATGGCAACGGCGCTCAGGGTGGCCATGAATCCACACGCGGTGGCATTCCATGCGCGGATGCGCGCTGGCAGCTTGAGGAATGGCGATCGCCGACGTGGCGACCAGGGCGGCGGCGAGCATGACACGCTTGAGCATGGGGACTTCGAACTCCGGTTTGTGGATGGGGCCCGGATGGTGCCATAAAGCGCGCGAGTGCGCAGTCGCGGCCACACGATGCGCGCGTCGGTCGTATCGATCACAACGATCGCATCCGTCGTATTGATCGCCTCGACGGCATCGAGCGTGCGCTGGAAAACAAATGCGTCCCCACTGAGCGCGCGCCGCGTCTACACTGTTTTCGTGGACCCGCTCGGACACTGCCCGCCGATGCCACGCGGTTCACTCGTCAGCATGATGACCATCGGGGAGGTGTCTTGTGCTACGTCTCTTTCCTGTGAACGCCGCGCGCCCAGCCGCCGCGGCCGCGCTGGCCTGCGCCGGCTTCTGCAGCCTCGCTGGCGTCGTCGCCCAGGCGGCGACGTCGTCGACATCGGCCGCGACGATGCAGCCCGCATCGGCCACATCGGCTTCCGCCGCGTCGAAAAAATCCGCCAAGGCCGTCGCGAAGGCCAACGCCGCGCAACGCCAGGCGCTCGCGCCCACGACGGTGCCTGCAACGGCGTCCGCGTCCGCGCCTGCGCCGACGCCCGCCGCAGACTCGGCGTCCGACTTCTCCACCTTCGTCGACCGCTACGGCCCGGCCGTCGTGCACGTGAGCGCGCGCGCCGCCGACGATCAGACCGCGCCGCCCGAGCAGGAAGCCATCGACGCCGACGATCCGTTCTCCGCGTTCTTCCGACGCGCGCAGCACGTGTCGCCGAACGCGCAGCCGAACACGTTCCCGAACGGACTGCCGAACGCCCAGACAGGCGCACCCATCCAGGCGGGCGCGCCGCGCGTGATGACGGGCGCGGGCTCCGGCTTCATCGTGAGCCCGGACGGCCTCGTCCTCACGACCGCGCACGTCGTCGACAACGCCGGGGACGTGACCGTGCGGCTCACCGACCGCCGCGAATTCAAGGCCGAAGTCGTGGCCGTCGATACGCAGAGCGACGTCGCCGTGCTGCAGATCGACGCGCACGATCTGCCGTTCGTGAAGCTCGGCGATTCGTCGAAAGTGCGCGTCGGCGAACCCGTGCTGACGATCGGCTCGCCCGACAGCTTCCAGAACACGGTGACGGCGGGCATCGTCAGCGCGACCTCGCGCACGCTCGCGGACGGCCGCACGTTCCCGTTCTTCCAGACCGACGTGGCCGTCAATCCCGACAACTCGGGCGGCCCGCTGTTCAATCGCGCGGGCGAGGTGATCGGCATCGCCGTGCAGGTGTATGCCGACGGCGAGCGCTACGCGAGCCTGACGTTCGCGATTCCGATCGACGCGGCCAGCGCGTTCCGCGCGCAACTGGCGCAGGCCGGGCGCGGGATCACGGCGAAAGCGAACGCGAACGCCAGTGCGAACGCCGAGGCCAACGACGGCGACGGCGCGGACGGCGCGGCGCCCGCGAAAGCGCGCACGACCTCGACGTTCGGCATGCATGTCGAGGACGTGAGCCCCGGCATCGCGGCGGCGCTCGGCCTGACGCACGCGAGCGGC
>NZ_JAAGPN010000026.1:0-54903 GCF_017104805.1 Paraburkholderia sp. Ac-20347
TCGCGACGAGCCGCATCTCGCCGATGCCGCCCTGCTCGACCAGCAGCTCGGTCAGGCTGCCCGCGGGCCAGCCGGCGCCGGGCAACAGGGCGTCGAGCGCGGCGTGACCGCTCGACACCGTGCGCTCGCTCGCGTACGCGAGCTGATCGCCCTGCCAGACGCGGCTTTGCAGCCGCGACGGCAGATGCGCGGTGAGCTGAATCGCGGCGGCCATGCGTGCGCTCCGTTGCCGGGTTGCCCTGTCGATCGGGAATAGTTCGCCCTGCCCGGCAATGAAGGGGCATGACGAAGGAAGTTGGGCGGGCGCATCGGGTGGCGCCGCAGTCCTGTATATTTATACAGTATTTCTGCGCGTTCCTGGAAGGGAGTTTTGGGTGGCCAGAGGTGGCCAGGCAAAGACGCGAGGCGCAATTTTGAGGGGCGGATGGCGTGCCGGGATCGTCGCAAAAGCATCGCCGGCAAAAACAGCGAGCAAACGGATTTGACGCCGCCGGTAGGGAGACGCTACAATCCGCGGTTCCTCGGAGCGTAGCGCAGCCTGGTAGCGCATCTGATTTGGGATCAGAGGGTCGTAGGTTCGAATCCTATCGCTCCGACCACAGCTTCAAGCAAAAAGCCCAGCCTTAACCGGCTGGGCTTTTTGTTTTTCCGGCGGTCCTCCGACGATTCCCGGCTACGCAGCAATCCGGGCAATCCGCACCCTTCGGCACACCCCATGCTCCCTACAATGGCAAAACACCGGCGAAAAACGAAGCAGCAAAACATGGCGAACCCCGCGCCTCGCGACATCCCGCCGATCTCGCCCCTCTCGCCCAACTCCCAGGAGAGCCGCTCATGAATCTCATCCTCTGGCGCCACGCCGAAGCCGAAGACTTTGCATCGAGCGACCTCGCGCGCCAGCTCACCACGCGCGGACGCAAGCAGGCGCAGAACGTCGCGCGCTGGTTGCGCTCACGTCTGCCCGAGGACGCGGTGATCCTCGCGAGCCCCGCCGCACGCACGATCCAGACCGCCGAGGCGCTCACCGACCAGTACCGCGTGGTGCGCGAAATCGCGCCCGATGCCAGCGTCGACGCCGTGCTCACCGCCGCCGGCTGGCCCGATGGCATCGCGTCCACCGTCGTGGTGGTCGGCCATCAGCCGACGCTCGGCGAAGTCGCCGCGCACCTGCTGTCGCACGACAGCGACCGTCGCGGCTGGCCCGTGAAGAAGTCGGGCGTCCTCTGGATCAAAAGCCGCGAACGCAACGGCGACGGCGAAGCCGTCCTGCTCGCCGCCATCACGCCCGAACTCGTTTGATCCGCGTCTGATTCCCTTCTGATCCGCATCTGATCCACGTCAGGCAGCGCCGATCGCGTCTGATCGGCGCCACACTGCGCGACGGCGCGCGCCATCTTCGCCCTATCCTCACGCGCCGCCGCTCGCGGCGCAACTTCCCGCCTGAAACCGCTGAAATCCCGCAAACGGCGTCACTAAACCGCACAACGGCGTCGCACCGATCTGTCAGGCTTACAGAGCGTCATCGAATCGTCATTGCGTTTTCATGGAAACGTAACCGCGTATTACTAAATTGCCGGGAAAGTTCTCTTACTTCCCGACCAGGACGCCCCATGCGAGATCTGCCGATGCCCACCCTGCCCTTCGCCTCGAGCCTCTTCGAGTCGAATCGGCGTCTGCCGCGTGCCGAAGAAACGGTCACCGCGCAGCACCGCCTTCAGGTGGCCTGGGCTCGCAGCGACGAAGAACTGCGCGAAGCGCAGCGCCTGCGCTACCGCGTGTTCGCCGAGGAAATGGGCGCGCGTCTGACCGGCCCGGCCGGTCTCGACGTCGACGCCTTCGACCACTATTGCGATCACCTGATCGTGCGCGATCTCGACACGCTCAAGGTCGTCGGCACCTATCGCGTGCTGCCGCCGCACGAAGCCACGCGCATCGGCCGCCTGTACGCCGAGAGCGAATTCGACGTGTCGCGCCTCGCACATCTGCGCCCGAAGATGGTCGAAGTGGGCCGCTCGTGCGTGCATCCCGACTACCGCAGCGGCTCGGTCATCATGTCGCTGTGGGGCGGTCTGGGCGCCTACATGACGCACAACGGCTACGAGACGATGCTCGGCTGCGCGAGCGTGGCGATGGCCGACGGCGGCCACTACGCGGCCAATCTCTACGCCTCGCTCGGCGCGAACGCGCTGACCGATCCGGAATACCGCGCCTTCCCGCACACGCCGCTGCCCGTCGAGGAACTGCGCACCGGCGGCAGCGCCGTGCCGCCGCCGCTGATCAAGGGCTATCTGCGTCTCGGCGCGAAGATCTGCGGCGCGCCGGCCTGGGATCCGGACTTCAACACCGCCGACTTCCTGACGCTGTTCCGTCTCTCGGACATCAACGAGCGTTACGCGCGCCACTTCCTCGGCGACGCAGCCACGCGCTGATCCGCCGCGACATCGCAAGACAAAACGCCCGGCCATCGAGCCGGGCGTTTTTCATTTCGACATCGTCACGCAGAACGCGCAGATCACGCGGAGCGCGCGATCACTCTTCCGTATAAACCACGCGATACGGAATGCCGATCTTGCCCCACTCCGCCGCTTCCTGAACGAGGTTGTAATCGGTGAGCGGATTGTTCTGCACCCAGGCGTTCGGCAGCAGCACCTCGAAGCCTTCGCCCTCGCGCATGAGCTTGATGTGCGGCAGGCCGACATCGGCGCGGCGGCGGCTCAGCAGCGCGGCCAGACGCAGGCAGAACAGCAGCGGCCATTCGACGTCGCGCGCCTGCGAGAGCTTGCCGAGCTTGCCCACGTGGCCGAGCACGAGCGCCGCGAGGCGCGCCTGGTCGGTGCGCGAGAAACCCGGCATGTCGGCGTTGCTGGCGATATAGGCCGAATGCTTGTGATACGCGCTGTGTGAAATCGACAGGCCGATCTCGTGCAGCGACGCCGCCCAGTTCAGGAAGTTGCGGTTTTCCTCGCGGCGTTCCGCGTCGGGCTCTTCGAGCTGATCGTAGAAGCTCACCGCGAGTTCGGCGATACGGCTCGCCTGCGCGCGATCCACGCCATAGCGGCGCATGAAGCCTTCCACCGTGACCGTGCGCATGTCTTCGTGCTGCGACCGGCCGAGCAGGTCGTAGAGCACGCCCAGACGCAGCGCGCCGTCGGTGGTGTCGACGTAATCGATGCCCAGTTCGTCGAACACCGCGATCATGATCGAGAGGCCGCCCGCCAGCACCGGAATGCGGTCGGGCTTGAGCGCGACGAGCTTCAGGCGGTTGACGTTCTCCGCCTTGATCAGCGCGCGCTTCAGACGTTCGAGACCGCCGCGCGAAATGCCGTGCGTGATGCCCGCATCGTTGAAACCGTTCGCCTCGACGAGTTCGGCCAGCGCGCGCGCCGTGCCCGACGAGCCGATCGCCTGATCCCAGCCGGTCGCGCGGTAGTCGGAGGAAATGATCTGGATTTCGCGCGTGGCGGCGAGTTCCGCCTGGCGCATGGTGTATTCGTCGACGTTGCCGGCCGGGAAGAACTGGCGGCTATGGCTCACGCAGCCGATATACAGGCTTTCCATGCGGATCGGCGTGTAGTGCGAACCGATGATGAACTCGGTCGAGCCGCCGCCGATATCCACGACGAAGCGCTTGCCCGCGCTCGCCGGCACCGAGTGCGCGGCGCCCGCGTAGATGAGACGCGCTTCTTCGCGGCCCGCGATCACTTCGATCGGGAAGCCGAGCGCGGCTTCGGCCTCGACGAGAAACTCGCGCGAGTTCTTGGCGACGCGCAGCGTGTTGGTCGCCACGGCGCGCACGTGATCGGGATGAAAGTCGCGCAGGCGCTCGCCGAAACGCTTGAGCGCGTCCCAGCCGCGCACCTGCGAGGCGCGGTCGAGCTGTTTGTCCTTCGACAGGCCCGCGGCGAGGCGCACGGGCTCACGCAGGGCGTCGACCGGGTAGATCTGGCTGCCGGCATCGGTTTCTTCGACCCGGCCGACGATCAGACGAAAACTGTTCGAACCGAGATCGACGGCGGCAAGCAATTGCGGATTGGTGACCATCGAGGGGGCGGGCTCCATGCGTGCGAACGCGGTCATGCGCGCTCGTTGAGCGGCGGCCGCGTTGTCCAAATATGCCATTTTAAGCGTACCCGACTTCGTCATGTCGCACCTCGCGCGAGTGACGGTCAGAAACGCCCGCTACCGGACTTCCAGGGACACCCTGACCCACTGTGCATGATTACTGCGCAAGGTGTCGAACACGTGAAAATGCGGCGTAGAATTTATGACACACCAATTGTCACAATAAAGTCATATTACTGTGAGAATTTCCGAGCGTCCGTTCGAATCATCCCCCGAAATTCCGCTTTCATTGCCAATGTCCATCCGCTACCCCCTTCTCAATCGCGAACTGGGCATTCTGGGATTCAACGAGCGTGTGCTCGCACAGGCCGCCGACCCAACCGTTCCCTTGCTGGAGCGCTTGCGCTTCATCTGCATCACCAGCAGCAATCTCGACGAATTCTTCGAAGTCCGCATGGCCGGGCTGCAGGAGCAGATGCGCGACAACCCGGGCGTGCTCTCGCCCGACGGCATGTCGCTGCAACACGTCTACGAGCTCGTGGTCGAGCGCGCGCAGCGTCTCGTGCACCGCCAGTACCGCATGCTGCACGACACCGTGCTGCCCGCGCTCGAAAACGAAGGCATCTACTTTCACGGCACCGACGCCTGGAACGAAGCGCAGACGGCCTGGGCGCGCAAGTATTTCCTCGACGAACTGCTGCCCGTGCTCACGCCGATCGGCCTCGACCCCGCGCATCCGTTCCCGCGCGTGCTCAACAAGAGCCTGAACTTCGTGGTCGAACTCGAAGGCAAGGACGCCTTCGGCCGTCAGGCGGTGATGGGCATCGTGCAGGCGCCGCGCGCGCTGCCGCGACTCGTGCGGATGCCGCAGGAACTGTCGGGCTTCCAGCACGGTTTCGTGCTGCTCGGCTCGCTGCTGCAGCGCTTCGTGGGCGAGCTGTTCCCGAGCCTCGTGGTGCGCAGCTGCAATCAGTTCCGCATCACGCGCAACAGCGAGCTGTTCGTCGACGAAGACGAAATCACCAATCTGCGCGTCGCGCTGCAGGGCGAACTGCCCGCGCGCCATCTGGGCAACGCCGTGCGTCTCGAAGTCTCGGCGGATACGCCCGTGCATCTGGTGCGGCGTCTGCTCGACGAGAGCGGCCTGAACGAGAAGGACTGCTACTACGTCGACGGCCCCGTGAATCTCGTGCGCCTCATGCAGTTGCCCGAGATGGTCGATCGCCCCGATCTCAAGTTCGTGCCGCACGTGCCCGCGATTCCGCAGCGCATCGTCGCGAACAGCAACATGTTCGACGTGATCGATCAGGGCGACGTGCTGCTGCATCATCCGTACGAAAGCTTCCAGCCCGTGCTGGAGCTGCTGCTGCAAGCCGCCAACGATCCGAACGTGGTCGCGATCAAGCAGACCATCTACCGCACCGGCACCGACTCGCCGCTGATGGACGCGCTCATGCAGGCCGCGCGCAACGGCAAGGAAGTGACGGTGGTCGTGGAGCTGCTCGCGCGCTTCGACGAAGAGACCAACATCAACTGGGCTTCGCAGCTCGAAGCCGTGGGCGCGCATGTGGTGTACGGCGTGGTCGGCCACAAGTGCCACGCCAAGATGATGCTGATCGTGCGCCGCGTGCCCGTGAACGGCCGCATGCAGCTGCGCCGTTATGTGCACCTCGGCACCGGCAACTATCATCCGCGCACGGCGCGTCTCTACACCGACTTCGGCCTCATGACCTCGGAGCCGAAGACCTGCGAGGACGTGCATCACGTGTTCCAGCAGCTCACCGGCATCGGCGGCGAGCTGCAACTGCACGAACTGTGGCAGTCGCCGTTCACGCTGCATCCGAAGCTCGTCGAGTCGATCCGCGCCGAAGCCGAAGCCGCGCGCCAGGGCAAGAAAGCGCGCATCGTCGCGAAGATGAACGCGCTGCTCGAACCCACCGTGATCGACGAGCTGTACGAAGCCTCGCAGGCGGGCGTGAAGATCGATCTGATCGTGCGCGGCGTGTGCTCGCTGCAACCGGGCGTGCCGGGCCTGTCGGAGAACATCACAGTGCGCTCGATCGTCGGGCGCTTCCTGGAACACCACCGCATCTATTACTTCTACGCGGGCGGCGCGGAAAACGTCTATCTGTCGAGCGCCGACTGGATGGACCGCAATCTGTTCCGCCGCGTCGAAGTGGCGTTCCCGATTCACGACCGCCGCCTGAAGCGCCGCGTGATCGCCGAAGGGCTTTCGTGTTTCCTCGGCGACAACCAGTCGGCGTGGCTCATGCAGAGCGACGGCCATTACAAGCGCCGCCGCGCCGGCAAGGCCGTGCGCAACGCGCAGATGAGCCTGCTCGCGAAGTTCTGTTCGTGAGGGTTTGAAGCCGGTTTAAAGCCCGAGCCTTCGCTGATGACGTAAAAAAAGCCGCTTCGATCGAAGCGGCTTTTTCATTGGGCGCCGGGAAAAACCTGCGCCACGCGATGACCACCATTCACATTGCGCTCAAACCGGCGCAGGCTGACGCCGCGTCGTACGCGCCGACGGAAAGCGCACGGTGAACGTACTGCCGCGCCCTTCCTCGCTCTTCACTTCGAGCGCCGCATCGTGACGCTGCAGCACGTGCTTGACGATCGCGAGCCCGAGACCCGTGCCGCCCGTGTCGCGCGAACGGCTGCGGTCCACGCGATAGAAGCGCTCGGTCAGGCGCGGAATGTCGCTGGCCGGAATGCCGAAACCGGTATCGGTGACGGAGAACACCGCCTGCCCGCCTTCCACGCGCCACGCCAGATGCACCTTGCCGCCTTCGGGCGTGTAGCGCACGGCATTGGTCGCGAGATTGCCCAGCGCGCTGAGAATTTCGGTTTCCGAACCAGTGAGCGAAAGCCCGTCGTCGAAATCGGCGCTGATCTGATGATGACCGCCCGAGAGGCTTTCCGCGTCCTCGCGCACGTGGACGAGCACGGCGCGCATGTCGATCATCTGATCGCCCGGCGAACGCCCTTCGCCTTCGAGCTTCGCCAGCACGAGCAGATCGGTCACGATGTGACGCATGCGCGACGCCTGCTGCTCCATGAGGTCGAAATAGCGGTTGCGCTCGTCTTCGGACAGCGGCAACTCGCGCATCGTCTCCAGAAAGCCCGAGAGCACCGTGAGCGGCGTCTTCAGTTCGTGCGAGACGTTGGCCACGAAGTCGCGGCGCATGGCGTCCGTGCGTTCGAGCTCGGTGATGTCCTGCGAGAGCACGAGCTTGCGGTTGTCGCCATACGGAAACACCTGCACCGAGAGCACGTTCTGCCGCTTCGTGCCCATGCCGCGCATGATCAGCATGTCCTTGTAGTCGTGCGAATTGAGGTAGCGCACGAAGTCGGGCTGACGCACGAGATGGGTGATGTGCTGGCGCAGGTCGCGTTTGGCGTCGAGGCCGAAATGGACTTCGGAGATCGCGTTGCACCACTCGATCTGGTCGTGATCGTCGAGCATGGCCACGCCGTTGGGCGACGCCTGGATGGCCTGGATGAAGCGCGAGTGCTGCTGTTCGACCTGGCGCACCTGGGCGTGCCAGCGCTTCGCGAGCTTGTGCAGACGGTAGTAGATTTCGCCCCACACGCCCGGCGCGCTCGGCACTTCGCCGTAGACCGGCGCGTCGAGCAGACGCCACAGGCGCTGTTTGTGGAAGGTGCTGAAAACCATTTGCGCGGCCAGCAGCGCGACGGCCAGCGCCAGTGCGAGCTTCACGCCGAAAAATGCGCCGACGCCCGTGCAGACGAGCGCAAGCAGCACGATCGATACGAGGGCGCGCGCCCAGATGATGTTCATGTTCCTGCGATCGATGAGAAGAGGAGTCCGGACCGGGGCGCTGCGGAATCGGAAAGCGCCGGCGCGCGCATCAAGCAGGCTTGCGCCCGTCACCGGCGTACTGCCGCCCGAGCGCAGGCGCTCAGGCTTCGGAGCGGCTCAGCAACTGAGCGCCCCGCTCACCCGGTCGCCGGTTCAGGCGCTCTTGGCGAGCCGGTAGCCGCTGCCGCGCACCGTTTCGATCATAGCATCGCAGCCCGCGGGCTTGAGCGCGGCGCGCAGACGCTTGATATGCACGTCGACGGTCCGCTCCTCGACGAACACGTGATCGCCCCACACCTGATCGAGCAGTTGCGTGCGGCTGTGCACGCGCTCCGGATGCGTCATGAAGAAGTGCAGCAGGCGGAACTCGGTCGGGCCGAGATCGAGCTTGATCTCCGAGCCTTCGGCGTGCGCCGCGACGCGGTGCGTGGCCGGATCGAGCTTGAGACCGTTGATGGCAACCACGTCTTCCGTGAGCTGCGGCGCGCGGCGGCGCAGAACCGCCTTGATGCGCGCCATCAGTTCCTTCGGCGAAAACGGCTTCGTGACGTAATCGTCGGCGCCGATTTCGAGGCCAAGCACCTTGTCCTGCTCGTCGCCGCGCGCGGTCAGCATGATGATCGGAATATGCTTCGTGCGCTCGTTGTTGCGCAGATCGCGCGCGAAATTGACGCCCGACTTGCCCGGCAGCATCCAGTCGAGCAGGATGAGGTCGGGCAGCACGTCGCTGATCAGGTTCTGCGCCTGTTCCGCGTTGTACGCGCGGATCGGGCAATGACCCGCGTGTTGCAGGTTCACGGAAATCAGCTCGGAAATCGCGGGCTCATCTTCGATGACGAGAATGCTGCTGGGCATCGGCACCTCTGGCACTAAGACCTGTTAAACCGTTGTTACGTGATGTGAAGGATCAGCTGAGCGCTTCGCGCTCGAGTGCGTCGCGCGACTTGTGGCGCACGTCGGTGCCCTTCACGATGTAGATGATGAATTCGGCGATGTTCTTCGCGTGGTCGCCGATCCGCTCGATCGCCTTGGCGATGAACAGATAGTCGAGGCCCACGGAAATCGTGCGCGGATCTTCCATCATGTAGCTCACGAGCTTGCGCACGAAAGCACGGAATTCCTCGTCGATCGCCTTGTCGTCGCGCACGATCTGCGCGGCCGCCACGGTGTCGAGACGCGCGAACGCGTCGAGCGCGCGGCGCAGGATCGACACGGCCATCTCGCCCGAGACCTTGATCTCGGCGATATTGACCGCGCGCGAAGCGCCGTCTTCCATCAGACGCTTGGTGCGCTTGGCGATCTTTTCGGCTTCGTCGCCGGCGCGCTCGAGGTTCGTGATGGTCTTCGAGATCGCGAGCACGAGACGCAGATCGCGCGCGGCCGGCTGACGGCGCGCGATGATGTTGCTGCACTCTTCGTCGATCTCGACTTCCATCGTGTTGAGGCGGTCTTCGGCGGCGATCACGCGCTCGGCGGCTTCGCCGTCGAACTCGTTGAGGGCCTGCATCGCCGTGATGATCTGCGATTCCACGAGGCCGCCCATTTCGAGCACCTTCGACGAAATCAGGTTCAGGTCGGCGTCGAACTGGCTGGACAGATGCTTGTCGGACATGTCGTTTCTCCCTTCTTCCGCTTGGGCGTCGCCCAACGGGATCAGCCGAAGCGGCCGGTGATGTAGTCTTCCGTTTCCTTGCGGACCGGCTTGATGAAGATCTTCTCGGTGTCGCCGAATTCGATCAGCTCGCCGAGATACATGTACGCAGTGTAGTCCGAGCAACGCGCGGCCTGCTGCATGTTGTGGGTCACGATCACCACCGTGTAGTCGCTCTTGAGTTCCGCGATCAGCTCTTCGATGCGGCCCGTGGAAATCGGGTCGAGCGCCGAGCACGGCTCGTCGAGCAGCAGCACTTCCGGACGGATCGCAATGCCGCGCGCGATGCACAGACGCTGCTGCTGACCGCCCGAGAGGCCGTAGCCGCTCTGGTTGAGCTTGTCCTTCACTTCGTTCCAGAGCGCCGCCTTGGTGAGCGCCCACTCGACGCGGTCGTCCATTTCCGGGCGCGACAGCTTCTCGAACATCTTCACGCCGAACGCGATGTTGTCGTAAATCGACATCGGGAACGGGGTCGGCTTCTGGAACACCATGCCGACGCGCGCGCGCAGCAGCGAAATGTCCTTGTTGTAGGTGAGCAGGTTCTCACCGTCCATCAGGATCTCGCCTTCGGCGCGCTGCTCCGGATAGAGCGCGTACATCTTGTTGAAGGTACGCAGCAGCGTGGACTTGCCGCAGCCCGACGGGCCGATGAACGCCGTCACCTTGCCTTCGGGAATCTGCAGGTTGATGTTCTTCAGCGCGTGGTATTTGCCGTAGAAGAAGTTCAGGTCCTTCACTTCGATCTTCGGCTTGCCGAGCATGAGGCCGCTTTTGCCCTGGGCGGGGTCGAGGCCCGACGGCGCGGTACCGTTTGCAGCGGGATTGAGGTGACTCTCTGCCATATTCATCGGATGACTCCGCCCTTACTTTTTCGAAAAGATGGTGCGCGCGAGGATATTCAGCCCCAGCACGCCCAACGTGATCAGGAACACGCCGGCCCAGGCAAGCGACTGCCATTGGGAGAACGGGCTCATCGCAAACTTGTAGATGGTGACCGGAAGGTTCGCCATCGGCTGATTCATGTCCATGCTGAAGAACTGGTTCGACAGCGCCGTGAAGAGCAGCGGCGCGGTTTCGCCGGCGATACGCGCCACGGCGAGCAGCACGCCCGTCACGATGCCCGCGATCGACGCCTTGAGCGTGATCGACAGCACCATCTTCCACTTCGGCGTGCCGAGTGCGAAGGCCGCTTCACGCAGCGCGTTCGGCACCAGCTTGAGCATGTTCTCGGTCGTGCGGATCACGATCGGGATTTCCAGCAGCGCCAGCGAGATCGCACCGGCCCAGCCGCTGAAGTGGCCCATCTTGGCGACCACGAGCGCGTAGACGAACAGACCGACGACGATCGACGGCGCCGACAGCAGAATGTCGTTGATGAAGCGCGTGATGCTCGCGAGCCAGCCCTTCTGGCCGTATTCGGCGAGATAGACGCCCGCCAGGATGCCGATCGGCGTGCCCACGAAGGTCGCCAGCGCCACCAGTTGCAGACTGCCGACGATCGCGTTGGCGAGACCGCCGCCATCGGTGTTCGGCGGCGGCGTCGACTGCGTGAACAGTTGCACCGACAGACCGCCCACGCCGAGCGACAGCGTCGTGTAGAGAATCCACACGAGCCACAGCAGGCCGAAGGCCATCGCGCCGAGCGACGCCGTCAGTGCGATCGCGTTGGTCACGCGGCGGCGGCTTTGCAGCTTGCCGCGCATGCGTTCGAGTTCGGGGCCGTAGATGGCGCCCGGGATTTTCAGCAGCGGCTCGCTCATCGCGCACCCTCCGACTTTTCAAGGCGCAGCAGCATGATCTTCGAGATCGCCAGCACGATGAAGGTAATCACGAACAGAATCAGGCCGAGCTCCATGAGCGCCGCCGTGTGCAGGCCCGGGCTCGCTTCGGCGAACTCGTTGGCGAGCGCCGAGGTGATGCTGTTGCCCGGCGAGAACAGCGAGACGTTGTCGAGCAGGTTCGTATTGCCGATCACGAAGGTCACGGCCATCGTTTCGCCGAGCGCGCGGCCGAGGCCGAGCATCACGCCGCCGATCACGCCGGTCTTGGTGAAGGGCAGCACGATCTTCCACATCACTTCCCACGTCGTGCAGCCGATGCCGTACGCCGACTCCTTGAGCAGCACGGGCGTGACTTCGAACACGTCGCGCATCACCGAGGCGATGTACGGAATGATCATGATCGCGAGAATGACGCCCGCGCACAGAATGCCGATACCGATCGGCGGGCCCTGAAACAGCGGGCCGATCAGCCACACGTCGCCGAGCAGATGGCCGAGCGGGCGCTGGAAGTATTGCGCGAAGATCGGCGCGAACACGAGCAGACCCCACATGCCGTACACGATCGACGGGATCGCGGCAAGCAGTTCGATGGCGATGCCGAGCGGGCGGCGCAGCCACGCCGGCGACAGCTCGGTGAGGAACAGCGCGATGCCGAAGCTCACAGGCACGGCAATGATCAGCGCGATCAGCGAGGTGGCGATCGTGCCGTAGATGGGCACGAGCGCGCCGAACTGGTCGCTGGGAGGATCCCAGTCGGCCGTCCAGAGGAATGAGAGACCGAACTTCTGGATCGTCGGCATCGAAGCGACGACCAGCGACACGATGATGCCGCCGAGCAGCAACAGCGTGACGATGGCGGCGCCGCGGGTGAGGCCGCCAAAAATGATGTCCCCTGCCGGGCTGGGCGCTTTCTGCTGCGCGGCGTTGCCGGGCGGGTTCGAGACGAGCGGGACGTCGGACATGATGACCTGTATCCAGTTGCCGCAAGCGAGGCTCGCGACGTTGATGCGGTTCCAGAACCGCCGACCGCCCTGCGCCGGTCCATTGACCGGTCGATCAGCAATCAGGGCGGCACATCGTAGCGGGTGTATTTACGGAAATATTGCAGATTTATTACAACTGCATAACCAGTGTTCCGGAAGCAGCACGGGCCGCACGCGTGAGGCGGGCGGCCCGGTTCAGCTACACGGTCGGTCCGCTTATTCGGCGATAGCCTTGCCGCTTGCGTCCTTGACCTTTTCCTTCCACTGCGACTTGATCTCGCTCACGACCGATTGCGGCAGCGAAATGTAGTCGAGGCTGTCAGCAGCCGGGGTGCCGTTCTTGAACGCCCAGTCGAAGAACTTGAGCGTTTCCTTGCCTTGATCCGGCTTGTCCTGTGCCGTGTGCAGCAGCACGAACGTGGCGCCCACGACCGGCCATGCGTCCTTGCCCGGTTCGTTCGTCAGGATCTGGTAGAACGACTTCTTCCAGTCTGCGCCGGCGGCAGCGGCCTTGAACGTGTCCGTGCTCGGCTCGACGACCGCGCCCGACTCGTTCTTCATGGCAGTGTAGACCATGTGATTTTGCTTGGCGTACGCCCACTCGACGTAGCCGATCGCGCCCGGCAGACGCTGCACGAAGGCGGCGACGCCGTCGTTGCCCTTACCGCCCGTACCCGTCGGCCAGTTCACGGTCGAGCCTTCGCCGACCTTGCTCTTCCACTCAGGGTTGACCTTCGACAGGTAGTTCGTCCAGATGAAGCTGGTGCCCGAACCGTCGGCGCGGCGAACCACGGCGATGTCCAGATCCGGCAGCTTGACCTTCGGGTTCAGCGCGGCGATTTCCGGGTCATTCCACTTCTTGACCTTGCCGAGGTAGATGTCGCCGAGCACCTGGCCCGACAGCGTGATTTCGCCAGCCTTGATACCCGGCACGTTGATCGCCGGCACGACGCCGCCAACCACCGTCGGGAACTGGAACAGGCCTTCCTTCGCCAGTTCGTCGTCCTTCAGGGGCGCGTCCGAACCTGCGAAATCAACCGTCTTGGCGACGATCTGCTTGATACCGCCCGACGAGCCGATGCCTTGGTAGTTCACCTTGCCGCCGCCCGACTTTTGATAGGCATCCGCCCATTTCGTGTAGATCGGTGCTGCAAAGGTGCTGCCCGCGCCGGTGATGTCAGCAGCGTGGGCTGCCATCGCGAAGAGGGCGCCAGCAACGCCAGCGAGCGCGGTTTGCATCAATTTCATGAGACCTCCAGGTGTGTGAGCGGATGAACGACAGGGCGAAGAATAGGGCCTCTGTGTGACAGTACTGTGACGATTCATGAAGCGTTCGTGACAGTACGATTACCGCCTGAAAGTCGGGGAATCGAGAAATTAGGCGTTCGCTTCAAAAGCGCGAATGCCCGGCTGGCAAGCCGTTGCGGCCGCCCTGCCCCGCCCGGCGGGCGTTTGCCCGTGCAGCGGGGTCCGACTGGAAATGCCGCATGCAGGCGTCTGAAAGCTTTTCGAAAACGCGCGTGGGCGGTTCGCAAACGTTTTGGAACGTTCGCTCGAACAGCGAAATTTCCGCTGAAGAATGTGGTGCGGCGCACATGGAAAACGCGATGCGCGACGCATTGTCGCGCCCAGCATCGCGTTTTTTCGCAGACATCAGGACCGCATTGCGCGGCCCGGGATCCAACCGATCACGCGAATCAGGCGATCGCGCGCTTCACCGTATCGGCGATCGATTCGGCGTAATGGAGCGTGTCGCGCTCGTCGCGCGCTTCCACCATCACGCGCAGCACCGGCTCCGTGCCCGAGGCGCGGATCAGCACGCGGCCCTTGCCCTTGAGCTCGGCTTCGGCGTCGGCAATCGACTTCTGGATGGCGGCGTTGCCCTTCCAGTCGGCGCCCTGCGCGATGCGCACGTTGATGAGCTTCTGCGGGAACAGCGTGACGCCGTCGGTGAGCTGCGCGAGCGTCTGGCCGCTGCGCTTCATGGCCGCGAGCACCAGCAGCGCGGACACGATGCCGTCGCCGGTCGTATGACGGTCCAGCGAGAGAATGTGGCCGGACCCTTCCGCGCCGATCTGCCAGCCGTGTTCGCGCAGTTGCTCCAGCACGTAGCGGTCGCCCACGTTCGCGCGCACGAACTGCACGCCGAGGCGCTCGAGCGCCTGCTCGACCGCGAGGTTGGTCATCAGCGTGCCGACCGCGCCTTCCACCTTGCCGTCGGTCGCGATACGGTCCTTCACGAGCACGTAGAGCAGCTCGTCGCCGTTGTAGAGGCGCCCCTGTGCGTCGACTACCTGGAGGCGGTCAGCGTCGCCATCGAGCGCGATACCGAGGTCCGCGTGATTGGCGCGCACCGCGCGCACGAGCGCGTCCGGCGCCGTCGCGCCCACGCCGTCGTTGATGTTGAAGCCGTTCGGCGATACGCCGATCGGAATCACGTCCGCGCCCAGTTCGTGGAACACGTGCGGGGCGATGTCGTAGGCCGCGCCGTTCGCGCAGTCGATCACGAGCTTCAGGCCGCGCAGATTGAACGCCTGCGGGAACGTGCTCTTGCAGAACTCGATGTAGCGCCCGCCCGCATCATGCAGACGGCGCGCGCGGCCGAGCTGCTCGGACGGCGCGCAGTCGAGCGGCAACTCGAGCTGTTCCTCGATCTGCGTTTCGACTTCGTCGGGCAGCTTGTTGCCGTCGGCCGAGAAGAACTTGATGCCGTTGTCGTAGTACGGATTGTGCGACGCGCTGATCACCACGCCCGCGGCCAGACGCAGCGCGCGCGTGAGATAGGCGATGCCGGGCGTGGTCATCGGTCCGGCCAGCATCACGTCGATCCCCGCAGCCGACAGCCCCGCTTCGAGCGACGCTTCCAGCATGTAGCCCGAAATGCGCGTGTCCTTGCCGATCAGCACGGACGGACGCGGCCCCGACGCCGGCGCGGCACCGGCCAGCACCTTGCCCGCCGCGTAACCCAGCCGCAGCACGAAATCGGGCGTGATCGGCGCGACGCCAACCTTGCCGCGAACCCCATCGGTTCCGAAATAACGACGTCCCATACCTCAAACCTCTCTTTGGTTCTATTTTGCGGCGACTTCGCGCCGCGCTTTTCATGCTGTGCTGTTGTCTTTTGCTGCCGATTTTCGCGGCTCGCGTGCTTAAACGCGCTCGGCGGCGCGCATGGCGCCCCACACCTTGAGCGCATCGACCGTCGGCGCCACGTCGTGCACGCGGATGATCGCCGCGCCCTTCTGCGCCGCGCACACCGCCGCGGCCACGCTGGCCGCCACACGTTCCGGCGCGGGCCGGTTGACGAGCGCGCCGAGCATCGACTTGCGCGACATGCCCGCGAGAACCGGATACGGCGCGACGCCCTGTGGCACCGCGGGCGCGGTCTGCGGCAGATGCGCGAGCAGCGCGTAATTGTGTTCGATCACCGACTTGCCGAAACCAAAACCCGGATCGACGCTGATGCGCGCCTTCGCGATACCCGCCGCCTCGAGTGCGGCGCAGCGTTCGGCCAGGAACTCGCGCACTTCGCGCACCACGTCGACATAATCTGGCTCGCCGACCTGCATCGTCTGCGGCTCGCCGAGCATGTGCATCACGCACAGCCCGCAATTGCTCTCGCGCACGGCGTCGACGGCGCCCGGCATGCGAAAGCCCCAGATGTCGTTGATCAGGTCCGCGCCCGCAGCAAGCGCGTGGCGCATGACTTCCGGCTTGTAGGTATCGATCGACAGCGGCACATTCGCGTCCTTGAGCCGCTCGATGAGCGGAATCACGCGTTCGAGCTCTTCGTCGAGCGGCACGGGCGGCGCGCCAGGACGCGTCGATTCCCCGCCGATGTCGATGATGTCCACGCCGTCGAGCACCATCTGCTCGGCGCGGCGCAACGCGTCATCGAATGCCACGTAGCGGCCGCTGTCGGAAAACGAATCGGGCGTGGCGTTGAGTATCCCCATGACGAGCGGGCGCTCGAAGGTCAGCGTGAAACGGCCGCAGGCGAGCGGCTCCGGGGCAAGCTCAGGGTGAAGATTATGACCCTGTGAAGTCAGATTGGGCACGTCAAGAAACGTCAGAGGTGTAACGAAATACGGCCGCGCGCAAACGCAAACTCGACGGCCTGCGCAGCCCAGCGACCAGAAATGCAAAACGGGCCGGCGTGATGTTCACACCGGCCCGCAACTTTACTCGATCTGACGCACCGCAGGCGGTCAGGCCGGCGCAGTGGCGCTGCTGCCGGGCTTGACTTCGGTGCCCGTGCTGCTGCCACCCGACGACGCATCGCCCGCAGACGGGCTGCTCTTCGGCGAGCGCGGCGGACGGCCGGCCATGATGTCGTTGATCTGATCGGCGTCGATCGTTTCCCACTCCATCAGCGCGGCGGTCATGGCTTCGACCTTGTCGCGGTTTTCATCGAGCAGACGCTTCGCGAGGCTGTACTGCTCGTCGAGCACGCGGCGGATTTCCGCGTCGACCTTCTGCTGCGTGGCCTCCGAAATCACACGCGTGAAGCCCTTGCCGAATGCGCCGCCGTCGTTGTCGTCGTCAGCGTAGACCATCGGTCCGAGCGCGTCGGTCATGCCGAAGCGCGTGACCATGGCGCGGGCCGTCTGCGTTGCCTTGTTGAAGTCGTCCGACGCGCCCGTGCTGATCAGGTTCATGAACAGCTCTTCCGCTACGCGGCCGCCGAACAGAATGGCCAGACGATCCAGCAGATAGTCCTTCGAGTACGTTTCGTTGTCGTGCTCGGGCAACTGCCACGTCACGCCCAGTGCACGGCCACGCGGAATGATCGTGACCTTGTGAACCGGATCGGCCTTCGGCAGCAGCTTCGCGATCACTGCGTGACCCGACTCGTGATACGCCGTGGCACGCTTCGCTTCTTCGCGGATAACAGCCGACTTGCGCTCCGGACCCATGAAGATCTTGTCCTTCGCGTCTTCGAAATCCTGCATTTCGACGATGCGCTTGCCGCGACGCGCCGCGAACAGCGCGGCTTCGTTCACGAGGTTCGCGAGGTCGGCGCCCGAGAAGCCCGGCGTGCCGCGTGCGATGACCGCTGCGTCCACGTCGTTGGCGATCGGCACCTTGCGCAGGTGAACCTTCATGATCTGCTCGCGACCACGGATGTCCGGCAGACCGACGTAGACCTGACGGTCGAAACGGCCCGGACGCAGCAGCGCCTTGTCGAGCACATCCGAACGGTTGGTCGCCGCGATCACGATGACGCCCGAGTTCGCCTCGAAACCGTCCATCTCCACCAGCATCTGGTTCAGCGTCTGTTCGCGCTCGTCGTTACCGCCGCCCATGCCGGCGCCACGATGACGGCCGACCGCATCGATTTCGTCGATGAACACGATACAGGGCGCGTGCTTCTTGGCCTGCTCGAACATGTCGCGCACGCGGGCCGCGCCCACGCCGACGAACATTTCGACGAAGTCCGAACCCGAGATGCTGAAGAACGGCACCTTCGCTTCGCCGGCGATGGCGCGCGCAAGCAGCGTCTTACCGGTACCCGGAGGGCCGACCAGCAGCACGCCGCGCGGAATGCGACCGCCCAGCTTCTGGAATTTTTGCGGATCACGCAGGAAGTCGACGAGCTCGGACACTTCTTCCTTCGCTTCGTCGCAGCCTGCGACGTCGGAGAAGTTGACCGCGTTGTTGTTTTCGTCGATCAGACGCGCGCGCGACTTGCCGAACGAGAACGCCCCGCCTTTGCCGCCGCCCTGCATCTGTCTCATCATGTAGAACCAGAACACGATGATCAGGATCGTCGGCCCGAGGTAGTACAGCGCCGACACGAGCGCATTCGGCTCTTCGTCGGCCTTGCCGCTCACCTGCACGCCGTATTTCATCAGGTCGCCGACCATCCAGATGTCACCCGGGGAGACGATCTGATATTTCTGGCCGTCGGCCGGAGTGACTGTGAGGTTCCGCCCCTGCACCACGACGTTCTTGACCTTGCCGTTCTTCGCGTCGTCCATGAACTGCGAATAGGAAACGCCTTCCTGGACACGGGGCTTGTCGAACTGCTTGAACACCGTAAACAGCACCAGTGCGATTACCAGCCACACCGCTGCCTTCGAAAACATGTTGTTGTTCAAAGCACCACTCCTTCACTCATAGACGGGCGCCTACATTTGCCTTGCGACACCACCAAAGCATTCTAATCCAGTACGCAGGGCCTCGCCATAACGTTTCGCTACCGCCGAGATAGCCCGCGCGCCTTGTGGGAACTGCCTCCGGAGGCCGGCGCGAAGCTTTTTCGCACCGCTTCATGACAGTTATTGCAAAGCGCTTGCTGCACCGGAACCGATTCTTCGCGTTGCCCGGTTTAACGGGGTCGCTTCAGATGTTTGCCCAATATAAACGTTTCGGACGATTTATCGCGCGAAGCCTTCGGCTTGCGCGCGGCCACGACCTTGAACTGATGCTTGAAGTTCTCGACGATCTGGCTGTAACCACTGCCGTGAAAGCATTTTACTAAAAGGGCACCATCAGGTTTCAGATGATTCTGCGAAAACTCGAGCGCGAGATCGCAAATATGCTCGATACGCGCGGCGTCCGCAGACGCGACTCCGGACAGATTGGGTGCCATGTCCGAAATTACAAGGTCCACCGGACGACCGCCCAGCGATTCTTCCAGTTGCGCGAGCACGGAGTCTTCACGGAAGTCGCCCTGCAGGAATTGCACGTCGGCGATCGGCTCCATGGGCAGGAGGTCGAGCGCAATGATCGTGCCGTCGATACCGCCCTGACGCTGCTCGTCGCGCTTCGAGCTCTGCACGAGTTTGTTGCGCGCGTACTGGCTCCAGCTGCCCGGGGCGGCGCCGAGGTCGACGATCACCATGCCCGGGCGGATCAGTTTGTCCTGCTCGTCGATTTCCTTCAGCTTGTAGGCGGCGCGGGCGCGATAACCCTCCCGCTGCGCCATCTTCACATACGGATCGTTAATATGGTCGTGCAGCCACGACGTGTTGAAGCGGTTTTTTGCCATTAAAGATGAACTCTTGCTGCGTGATGTCGCGCTTTTAGCGGATAATACGCGTTTAATTCGTGCGGCCGTCGCGGCCCGTCCGGTTTCTGTGGCGTGTTTGCACCGCCGCGCCTGCCGGTCTCTGCCCGCGCCGCGCCGTCCTCCACGGTTTTTTCCGTTGTTTCCGACGCGCCTTTCGCCCGGCGGCCCCTTGTTGTGTGGCCGCGATTCATGGCGAGCGCCGTCATTTTAGTCGAGTCTGCCACATCCCATGCCCGCCCTCACTCTTACTGCCGAACAGCGCTCCGAACTTCGTTCCGCGGCTCACGCGCTCAAACCGGTCGTGCTCATCGGCGCCGAGGGACTGACCGACGCCGTCCTCAAGGAAATCCAGGTTCACCTCGACGCGCACCAGCTCATCAAGGTCCGCGTGTTCGGCGACGAGCGCGAAGAACGCGTGGCGATCTACGAAGAGATCTGCGACCGACTGAACGCCGCGCCCATCCAGCACATCGGCAAGCTGCTGGTGATCTACAAGCCCGAGCAGGCCAAGCCGAAGACCACCCTGGCTCGCGCCGGCGCACGCGGCACCGTGTCGCGCCCGGCAGGCGACGTGCCGAGCGCACGCGAAGCCGGCAAGCGTGGCGCGTCGCCGCGCGTGGTCAAGGTCGTCAAGCCGTCGGACAACCCGATGCGCAAGCCGAAGAAGCAAAGCGTCACGGTCAAGGGCAACGAACGCGTCACGCAAGGCGGCAACGTCAAGCGCGCCAAGAAGCGTCAGACCAGCGCGAAGCGTTCGCATCAGAACGCCAAGTAAGCGAGCCGTTCGGGGCGACAGCTTCTTCGCCCGATGGCCGAAATAAAAAAGCGCGGCACGCATGCCGCGCTTTTTTGTTGCGCGATCGAGTCGCGCGTACTTCACTCAGCGGCGCACGCCGCGCGCCGAAGGCAGCAGCCACACGAGCCACGCGCCCAGCAGGCTTTCGATCAGATAGAACAGGCTCGAAATGCCGTGCAGCATGCCAAAGCGGCTCGCATACGCCGAATGGGCGATGTCGATACCCGCCTGCGCCGCGTTCATGCGCATGGCGTTCATGAACGGCTGCAGCGCGTAATAACCGACCACCACGCACAGCAGCATGCCGACCAGCAACCAGCGCAGCCGCCGATAACCGATCTCGCCGCGCTTCACGAACACGTTCGCGAGCACGAGCAGCACCACGCCGCTCACGAGCCCGATCATGCCTTCGATGCGAAACACCTGCGCCGCGATCGCGCCCGCCGACATGTGGTCGAGCGACGCGAACAGCACGGGCGCCACCGCATAACCGATCGTCAGCTGGCTGCCGACCCACAGCATCGCGATCAGCGCGAACAGGCGGTGCGGCACGAGCGAGCCGCCCTGCCGGCTGGCCGCGATGTCGGCGCTCACGTCATTTTTCACGTCGTGACCCATGATCGGCGCCTTCTCAGATGTAACGAACCTCGATGACTTCGTACTCGCGCACGCCGCTCGGCGCCTGCACCGCGGCCACGTCGCCTTCCGACTTGCCGATCAGTGCGCGCGCGATGGGCGAGCTCACCGAAATGAGGCCGTGCTCGAGGTCGGCTTCGTCGTCGCCGACGATCTGGTACGTGACCGTGTTGCCCGATTCGAGGTCTTCGAGATCGACGGTCGAGCCGAACACGACGCGGCCTTCGGCCTCCAGCGTGGACGGGTCGATGACCTGCGCGGCCGCCAGCTTCGATTCGATTTCGGCGATGCGGCCTTCGATGAAGCCCTGCTTTTCCTTCGCGGCATCGTATTCCGCGTTTTCCGACAGATCGCCCTGGGCGCGCGCTTCGGCGATCGAATTGATGACCGCCGGACGCTCGACGGATTTCAGGCGCTGCAATTCTTCGCGAAGTTGATCTGCGCCGCGCTTGGTCAAGGGAATCGTGCTCATAAACAACTCGTTCAGCCGCTTGGGGCCGTATTGATGCCGCCCGCGACTGCGCGGACGGCCATAAAAAAAATTCCGCGGTTAAGTGCATTCCGCGAGGGTGGCGGCGCATGCGTGCGCAGCCTGAAGACCCTGTTGGAACGCCGCTTAACCGCGGCACATTCAGCTGTTTGCCTGCCTCGTTACGTATTGGACAGGCAAAGGAAGCCTTAGTTTAGGCGAGCGTGGAGGCCTTGTAAATCATAGACTTCCAGGTTCTTCAGGTAGCGCAGACCCTCGACGGCGGCGCGCGCGCCGGACATCGTGGTGTAGTACGTGACCTTGTTCGCCTGCGCGCTCATGCGGATCGAACGCGAGTCGGCGATCGCCGCGCGGGTTTCGTCGACGGTCGTGAAGACCAGCGAAATCTCGCCGTTCTTGATCATGTCGACGATGTGCGGACGGCCGTCCTTCACCTTGTTGACGAGCTTGACCGGCACGCCGGCCGCTTCGATCGCCGCTGCCGTGCCGCGCGTGGCGACCAGACCGTAGCCGAGTTCGTGCAGCATGCGCGCGACTTCGACGGCCTTCGGCTTGTCTGAATCCATCACCGTGATGAAAACGGTGCCCGACTCCGGCAGACGCGAACCGGCCGCGAGCTGCGACTTGAACAGCGCTTCACCGAAGGTCTTGCCCACGCCCATCACTTCGCCGGTCGAACGCATTTCGGGTCCGAGCACCGGATCGACTGCCGGGAACTTGATGAAGGGGAACACCGCTTCCTTCACGCTGAAGTACGGCGGCACGACTTCCTTCGTCACGCCTTGATCCGCGAGCTTCTGGCCGACCATCGCGCGCGCCGCGATCTTCGCGAGCGGCAGGCTGGTCGCCTTCGACACGTACGGCACCGTACGCGACGCGCGCGGGTTCACTTCCAGCACGTAGATGATGTCCTTCTTCGAACCGTCGTCCTGCGGCACTTGCTGGATCGCGAACTGCACGTTCATCAGGCCGACCACGTTCAGCGCCTTCGCCATGGCGGCGGTTTGACGCTTGAGCTCGGTCACCGTTTCCTGCGACAGCGAGTACGGCGGCAGCGAGCAAGCCGAGTCGCCCGAGTGCACGCCCGCCTGTTCGATGTGCTCCATCACGCCGCCGATGAACACGTCCGTGCCATCCGAGATGCAGTCCACGTCGCATTCGATCGCGTCGTTCAGGAAGCGGTCGAGCAGCACCGGCGAGTCGTTCGACACCTTCACGGCCTCGCGCATGTAGCGTTCAAGGTCGCGCGGCTCGTGAACGATTTCCATCGCGCGGCCGCCCAGCACGTACGACGGACGCACGACGAGCGGGTAGCCGATTTCTTCGGCGAGCTTGAGTGCTTCGTCTTCGGCGCGCGCCGTGCGGTTCGGCGGCTGGCGCAGGTTCAGGTCCTGCAGCAGCTTCTGGAAGCGCTCGCGGTCTTCGGCCGCGTCGATCATGTCCGGCGAGGTGCCGACGATGGGCACGCCGTTCGCCTCGAGGTCGAGCGCAAGCTTCAGCGGCGTCTGGCCGCCGTACTGCACGATCACGCCAACCGGCTTTTCGAGGTCGACGATTTCGAGCACGTCTTCGAGCGTGAGCGACTCGAAGTACAGACGGTCGGACGTGTCGTAGTCGGTCGACACCGTTTCCGGGTTGCAGTTGACCATGATCGTTTCGTAGCCGTCTTCGCGCATCGCGAGTGCGGCGTGCACGCAGCAGTAGTCGAACTCGATACCCTGGCCGATCCGGTTCGGGCCGCCGCCCAGCACCATGATCTTCTTGTTGTTCGTCGGGCTCGCCTCGCACTCTTCCTCATAGGTCGAGTACATGTAGGCGGTCTTGGTGGCGAACTCGGCCGCGCAGGTGTCCACGCGCTTGTAGACCGGGCGCACGTTCAGCTCGATACGACGCTTGCGCACGTCCGCGGCGTTGCTGCCCAGCAGCTTCGCCAGACGGCGATCCGAGAAACCGCTTTGCTTGAGGTACTTCAGCTCGTCCTTCGACAGGCTTTCGAGCGTGCGGCCCTTCGCGGCCTCTTCCTTCTGGATGATCTGTTCGATCTGCGCGAGGAACCACGGATCGATCGCGGTTTCTTCGAAGATCTCTTCGCGCGTCATGCCCACGCGGAATGCGTCGCCCACATACCAGATGCGGTCCGGACCGGCTTCGCCGATCTCGCGGATGATCTCGTCGCGGCTCGTGGTCTTTTCGTCCAGGCCGTCGACGCCGACTTCGAGACCGCGCAGCGCCTTCTGGAACGATTCCTGGAACGTGCGGCCAATCGCCATCACTTCGCCGACCGACTTCATCTGCGTGGTGAGGCGCGAATCGGCTTCGCGGAATTTTTCGAACGCGAAACGCGGAATCTTCGTGACGACGTAGTCGATGGTCGGCTCGAACGACGCCGGGGTCGCGCCGCCGGTGATTTCGTTCTTGAGCTCGTCCAGCGTGTAGCCGACGGCCAGCTTCGCCGCGACCTTGGCGATCGGGAAGCCCGTGGCCTTCGAAGCCAGCGCCGACGAACGCGACACGCGCGGGTTCATTTCGATCACGATCATGCGGCCGGTCTTCGGATCGATCGAGAACTGCACGTTCGAACCGCCCGTGTCCACGCCGATCTCGCGCAGCACCGCCAGCGAGGCGTCGCGCAGGATCTGATATTCCTTGTCGGTGAGCGTTTGCGCCGGCGCGACCGTGATCGAGTCGCCGGTGTGGATGCCCATCGGATCCAGGTTTTCGATCGAGCACACGATGATGCAGTTATCCGCCTTGTCGCGGACCACTTCCATCTCGTATTCCTTCCAGCCGAGCAGCGATTCTTCGATCAGCAGTTCGCGCGTGGGCGAGAGGTCGAGACCGCGCTTGCAGATCTCTTCGAACTCTTCGCGGTTGTACGCGATGCCGCCGCCCGAACCGCCGAGCGTGAACGACGGACGGATCACGACCGGATAGCCGCCCGTGCCGGTGAATTCGGCGATCTCGCCTTGCACCTTGAGCGCCTCTTCCATCGAGTGCGCAACGCCCGACTTCGCCGAACCGAGACCGATCTTGGTCATCGCGTCCTTGAACTTCTGGCGGTCTTCGGCCTTGTCGATGGCTTCCGGCGATGCGCCGATCAGCTCGACGTTGTACTTCGTCAGCACGCCGTGGTGATGCAGATCGAGCGCGCAGTTCAGCGCGGTCTGGCCGCCCATCGTCGGCAGGATCGCGTCCGGGCGCTCCTTCTCGATGATGCGCTCCACCACTTCCCACGTGATCGGCTCGATGTAGGTGACGTCGGCCGTGTTCGGGTCGGTCATGATCGTCGCCGGATTGCTGTTGACGAGGATGACCTTGTAGCCTTCTTCACGCAGCGCCTTGCATGCCTGCGCGCCCGAATAGTCGAACTCGCACGCCTGGCCGATGATGATCGGACCCGCGCCGATGATGAGAATGCTCTTGATGTCTGTCCGCTTGGGCATAACGCTCTCGCTAAATATTCCTGTGTCTTTTACGTCTGGCGGCTTGCCTGCTCTGCTCGCCGCCGGGTGCGCGCGTGGGCCGGATCGAAACCCGGCTCGCTGCGCACTCTGCTCTGCTCGTTCCTGCGGGCCGCGCTTACGCCTGCGCCTTGTCCATCAGCGCCGTGAAGCGGTCGAACAGGTAGCCGATGTCGTGCGGGCCGGGCGACGCTTCCGGGTGACCCTGGAAGCAGAACGCGGGCTTGTCGGTCAGCTCGAAACCTTGCAGCGTGCCGTCGAACAGCGAAACGTGCGTCACGCGCGCATTCGCCGGCAGCGATGCAGCATCGACCGCGAAGCCGTGGTTCTGCGACGTGATGACCACGCGGCCATCGCCGAGATCCTTCACCGGATGGTTCGCGCCGTGGTGGCCCGTCTTCATCTTGAGCGTCTTCGCGCCGACGGCGAGGCCCATGATCTGGTGACCGAGGCAGATGCCGAACGTGGGGATGCCGCGCTCGATGAGCGTCTGCGCCGCCTTGATCGCGTAGTCGCACGGTTCCGGATCGCCGGGGCCGTTCGAGAGGAACACGCCGTCCGGGTTCAGCGCGAGCGCGTCTTCAGCCGTGGCTTGCGCCGGCAGCACCGTGACGTCGCAGCCGCGCTCGGCGAGCATGCGCAGGATGTTCTGCTTCACGCCGTAGTCGAACGCGACGACCTTGTACTTCGGCGCCGATTGCGTGCGGTAGCCTTCGCCCAGACGCCACTCCGTGGTGTTCCACGTGTAGGTCTTTTCGGTCGAGACGACCTTCGCGAGGTCCATGCCCGCGAGGCCCGGGAACGAGCGCGCGAGTTCGATGGCCTTGGCTTCGTCGTCGGAACCGGCGAGGATCGCGCCGTTCTGCGCGCCCTTGTCGCGCAGGATACGCGTGAGCTTGCGCGTATCGATACCGGCGATGGCGACCACGCCTTCGTCCTTCAGATACTGGCCGAGCGTGCGCTCCATGCGGAAGTTGGAGGCGAGCACGGGCAGGTCGCGAATGATCAGACCGGCGGCATGGACTTTCGTGGCTTCGACGTCTTCGGCATTGACGCCGACATTGCCGATATGCGGATACGTGAGGGTGACGATCTGGCGAGCGTAGCTCGGGTCAGTCAGGATTTCCTGATAACCGGTGATAGCCGTGTTGAACACGACTTCGCCGATCGTATGGCCGGGCGCGCCGATCGAATAACCACGAAAGACCGTGCCGTCGGCGAGCGCGAGCAGAGCGGGAGAGAATGACGGCAACACGGGAGACTCCTTGGGGGAGCACCCTGTGCCGACCTGTTGTCCGACGTTGCGATCTTGCGACCTGGAGCGGCTGCGGCGTCGGCATCCTGTACGGCGGGATCAGGACGCGCGCGCGGCGCACTCGTTGCGCGGCTTATCCGTGCGTCTGGCAGTCTGGGCGCCGGGCCTGAACGTGCGTTTGTGACGCTCGATCGGGCGGCAGCCGGCCATTTCGACGGTAAAGCGCGGGCGGCGGATGAACGGATGGGGGGAGGTAGGCGCTAGGGTGCGGGTTGATAAGCTCAAACCTTGAAATTATAGCGCGAAATTGCCCTTTCCTTCAAATTTCAAGATGACGTCGGGCCATCGGCGCGGTGCCGGGCGGCACAACGACGCCCTTTCCACTATAGGCGGCGCGGCGCGCAGGACAAGTGGATGGCGGGATCGGGCGATTTCGTTGCGCGCCTCTCATTGCGATGCTCGCGCCCTTTTATCGCCTGACCGCACTGCGCGTGTTGCAACAATCGCGCGCGCATGGAATGCAACCCAACGCATTCGGGACGCACCAACGAAAACGCCGCCACCTGGCGGGGTGACGGCGTCAAAAAGCTAGTAGTGATCGGAGCGAAACACCATGCGCTGCCCCCGCAACGCATAGCTGAGCACCCTACGCTGCCGCTATTTGGATTTGTGCTTCTGCGTGTGGGTGTCGGCCTTCGAGCGGCTCGCCGTACCCTTCGACGCCTTGCTGGGCGCTGCGCTGGAAGCCTTGGCCTTGACCGGTTCGGAAACCTTCACGACTTCGTTGCGCGCGCGACCGTGTTTCTTATCGTAGCGCGACTTCGAGCCGGTGTCTGCAATCCGGGTGCCGATGCGCTGCACGCCACCACCGGAAACGTTCGTTGCCAGACGTTCGGGGCCCGGCTCGCTCGGCATCGACTTGCCGACCGGCACGTGCAGCACCAGCACCTGACCCGGCGACGCGAGATCGCGATGCGTGCGGTTCCACGCCTTGAGCTGGCCGACCGAGACGCCGTAGCGGCCCGCGATCGTTTCCATCGACTGCTTGCGGCGCACGCGGATCAGCATCTTGCGCGTGTCGGGCACGTCCGGCTCCATCGCGAGCACGGCGCTTTCTGCAACGTCGGCGCTGATGTCTTCGTCGTCGCCGTCGTCGGTGCGCGGCACCACGAGCGTCGACCCGGCCTTCAGGCGCATGCCCGCCGGAATCTTGTTGACCGACATGAGCGTGTCCGCGTCCACGCCGATCTTCTGCGCGATGGCCGCCGGCGTGGCGCGCGAGTCGGTGGTGTACACGGTCCACGACGAGAGCTGGCCCGAATACGACTTCAGGTTGCGCTCGAATGCGCTGGCGTTATCGAACGGCAGCAGGATCTGCGGATCGGTGGCGCCGAGAATGACCGGCTTCTTGAACGACGGATTGAGCGAGCGGAACTCGTCGGGCGCCATGTTCGCGAGCTTGGCCGCGACGTCCACGTCGATATCGTGCGAGGTGGTGACGGTGACGAAATACGGGTGGTTCGGAATCGAAGGCAGCGTGAGGCCGTACTGCTGCGGATTCATCACGATGTTCTTGACGGCCTGGAGCTTCGGCACGTAATTGCGCGTCTCGTTGGGCATGCGCAGGCTCTGGTAGTCGGTCGGCAGACCGGCGGCCTGGTTGCGCGCGATGGCGCGCTGCACGTTGCCCTCGCCCCAGTTGTACGCGGCGAGTGCGAGATACCAGTCGCCGAACATGTCGTGCAGACGCGAGAGGTAATCGAGCGCGGCGCTGGTCGAGGCCAGCACGTCGCGGCGCTCGTCCTGCCACATGTTCTGCTTGAGGTTGTAAGTGCGGCCCGTGCCCGGCACGAACTGCCACATGCCCGCGGCCTTCGCGACCGACAGCGCCTGCGGGTTATAGGCGGATTCGATGAACGGCAGCAGCGCGAGCTCGGTCGGCATATGGCGCGCTTCGAGCTCTTCGACGATGTGGTACAGATATTTTTGCGAGCGCTCGGTCATGCGCGCCACGTAGTCGGGACGCTCCGCGTACCACTGCGCATTCATGTCGACCAGATCGCTCTGCAGATCGGGCATCTGGAAACCGCGGCGAATACGACCCCAAAGGTCGGCGTCCGGACTCGTGAGCTGATCGACCGAGCCGTTATCGACGTTAATCGTTTCTTTCGCTGCGGAAGTCTTACGGATCTGGTCGGCGCGCGCCTGGGGATCGGCGGGAGAAAGAGAGCTGGCTGAATTCGCCGCAGGCCCGCCGCTCGCGCACGCGGCGAGCATGAGGACCAGCAGCGCACTTAGGATAAATCGCATGAACGTCTACATCCGCAAGGCTGGAATTTGCAGCCGATAGTACGGAACGCACACGTTTCCGTCAATCGGAATAATTGGAAAAAGCCATGAAAATCCGCAGCTTGGGTGTGGTTCCATACGTTTGGGTTGAGCATACCCACGCATCGCGGTGGGTCAGCGGAACCTTCAGCGGAAGCGGTTTTTCCACTCGCGCATCAGCGTGAATGCGGCCAGCCGGTCGGGCACCGTTTCATGCAGCGCTTCGGCAAGCGTGGCCTGCACGGCAGGATCGTCGGCGCGCAGGAAAGGATTCACCGCGCGCTCGTGGGCGATCGTGGTCGGCAAGGTCGGCACACCGCGTTCGCGCAGCGCCGAAGCCTTCGCGCTCCAGCCGTGCAGCGCGGCGTTGTCCGGATCGCAGGCGAGCGCGAAACGAATGTTAGAAAGCGTGTATTCGTGGGCGCAATGGACCTGCGTGTCGCCGGGCAATGCGGCGAACGAATCGAGCGACGCGAGCATCTGCGCGGGCGTGCCTTCGAACAGGCGACCGCAACCGCAGGCGAACAGCGTGTCGCCGCAAAAAAGATGGGGCACGGCGTTCAGCGAACCTGCCGCCTGGAAGTACGCGATGTGTCCGCGCGTGTGACCCGGCACATCCATCACCTTCAGATCGAGCGCAGGCGCTTCGATGCGCACCGTGTCGCCGCCGCGCACGCGCGTGACGAACGGATCGAGCGGGCCGAGCGCCTCGCCGGCCGGGCCGTAGACGGGAACGCGCTCATCCGAAAGGAGATCGGCCACTCCGCCGACGTGGTCGTTGTGGTGATGGGTGAGTAAAATAGCGCAGAGCCGCCAGCCTCGTTTCGCCACATAATCGCGAACCGGCGCGGCGTCGCCCGGATCGACGGCGACGGCATTGCGGCCGTCCGACACGACCCAGATGTAGTTATCTTCAAAAGCCGGAACCGGCACGTATTCGAGCGCAGCGGAAGACGCGCGCGCGTGCTCAAGCGGACTCTTCATGGGGCGACGTACTCTTCGACATGTCTGACCGAACGATTATAGACTGGCCCGCCTGGACCGCTTCGCCCGCCGGAAGGTACGTGCTCGACTGGGAGCAGGAGCAACTGGACCGCATGGTGTCGAACATTTTCGGCTACCATGCGCTGCAAATCGGCCTGCCGCAACTCGACGCGCTGCGCGAAAACCGCATGTCGTGCCGCGCGCTCGTGCTCGACGGCGCGAGCGCGGCCAGCGCGCCTTATGTTGCGCCGCTCGCGCCGGGCGGCTCGCATCACGGTTCGGTTCACGCAGGGCCGAGCGCCGGCCGCATCGATACGAGCGCCGCGCCGTCGCTGCATGCCCCGGCCGGGCGCAGCACGATCTGGTGCGATCATCTCGATCTGCCGTTCGAGGCGCAGAGCGTCGACCTGATCGTCATGCCGCACACGCTCGAATTCACGAGCGACCCGCACCGCCTGCTGCGCGAAGCCGAACGCGTGCTGATGCCCGAAGGCCAGCTCGTGATCGTCGGCTTCAACTCGCTGTCGCTGTGGGGCGCGCGCCAGTCGGCGGGCAAACTCACGGGCCGCCCTTTCCTGCCCGCGCGTCAGGACCTGATCGCCTTCACGCGTCTGAAAGACTGGATCAAGCTGCTCGGCTTCGAACTCGAACGCGGGCGCTTCGGCTGCTATCGGCCGCCGCTTTCGACCGACAAATGGCTCGGCCGCTATGGCTTCATGGAAGCCGCGGGCGACCGCTGGTGGGCGATCTTCGGCGCGGTCTACATGATTACGGCGATCAAGCGCGTGCGCGGCATGCGCCTCGTCGGACCGTTGAAGGTCAAGAAACCGGTGCTGGCGCCGAGCCTGAAGGCCGCGGCCACCACCCCTTCCCCTACACGCAACAAGGACTCATGAGCACACCCGACTTCGTCGAAATCTTCACGGACGGCGCCTGCAAGGGCAACCCTGGCCCCGGCGGCTGGGGCGCGCTGCTGCGCTTCGGCGCGCAGGAAAAAGAACTGTTCGGCGGCGAGGCCGGCACGACCAACAACCGCATGGAGCTGATGGGCGTGATCGCCGCGCTCGAAGCGCTCAAGCGCCCGTGCAAGGTGATCGTGCACACCGATTCGCAATACGTGCAAAAAGGCATCAGCGAGTGGATTCACGGCTGGAAAAAGAAGAACTGGATGACCGCCGCGAAAACGCCCGTCAAGAACGACGACCTGTGGAAGCGCCTCGACGCGCTCGTCGCGCAACACGAGGTGGAGTGGCGCTGGGTCAAGGGTCACGCCGGCCATCCGGAAAACGAGCGCGCCGACGCGCTCGCGAACCGCGGCGTCGCCACGCTCACCGAACTCTGAGCCTTTAAAACGCGGCGCGTCCTGTCTGCCGACACGCGCGCCGCCCACGCAATCCTGTTTCAAACGCCATGCGCCAGATCATTCTCGATACCGAAACCACCGGCCTGAACGCCCGCACGGGCGACCGCATCATCGAAATCGGCTGCGTCGAGCTCGTGAACCGCCGGCTCACGGGCAACAACCTGCACTTCTACATCAACCCGGAACGCGACAGCGACCCCGGCGCGCTTGCGGTGCACGGCCTGACCACCGAATTCCTCTCCGACAAACCGAAGTTCGCCGAAGTCGCGAACGAGATTCTCGACTTCATTCGCGGCGCGGAACTGATCATTCACAACGCGCCGTTCGATATCGGCTTTCTCGATGCCGAGCTCGCGATGGTCGGCCTGGCGCCGCTCAAGCAGCATTGCGGCGACGTGATCGACACGCTGGTGCAGGCCAAGCAGATCTTCCCGGGCAAACGCAATTCGCTCGACGCGCTGTGCGACCGCTTCGGCATCAGCAACGCGCACCGCACGCTGCACGGCGCACTGCTCGACTCGGAACTGCTCGCCGAAGTCTATCTGGCGATGACGCGCGGCCAGGAAAGCCTCGTGATCGACATGTCGAGCGCGCACGACGCGAACGATGCAAGCGCCACGCCGCGCGTGCGCTTCGAGACGCTCGCGCTGCCTGTGATCGCTGCGAGCGCCGACGAGATGAGCGAGCACGACGCCCTGCTCGACGGCCTCGACAAGGCGCTCAAGGGCACCTCGGTCTGGCGCACACAGCCCGTCAGCGAAGAAAATTCCGATACTGTGCAAAATACTTAAGAAAGGGCTTTACAAGACTGAAAATGCCCGGCATAATCTGAATCTCTTCGGGTGGTTAGCTCAGCGGTAGAGCACTGCCTTCACACGGCAGGGGTCACTGGTTCGATCCCAGTACTACCCACCAGGATTCTGGTGTTGGTAAAGACAAGCACCGAAGATAAAAAGCCCCGTTGCGCAAGCAACGGGGCTTTTTTCATTTCCGGCCATCGATTCGGACTGCTGATGAATGGAGTTCGGGACACATCCACCCGCCCGCCCCACTACGACGCGCCATCCGCATCCATCCCCGCCAGCCCGATGCCGCGCGCCATGCCCGTCGCGGCAAACACCATCACAACGAGCAGCAGCGTCTGCCACATACCGATGCGCGCATATTTCGGCGCGCGCGTGAGATCGGGCACGTCGCCGTTTTTGACGGCGTTGCGCCAGCGCACGAGCGCCATCATCGGTGCAATTTCGAGCAGAAGGATCAGCACGAGCGCGCCCATCTTTACGTGAAAGAGCGGTTCGTGGAGGTAGTAATCCGCGCCCTTCTCGAAGCCGCCAAATGCGCGCATCGCGCCCGTGACGATCAGCACGACCGCCGAGCCGCCCCAGCCGTTATCGGCGCTGAAGATGGCGGGCAGCTCCTCTGTCGAAGTGCAGCGGCGCAGACCGCGCGAACGCCGCAGGATCGAGGCGAGCGCGAATCCGAAGGCCAGCAGATGAATGGCGGCAAGCAACCAGCGGATAAGCATGGCGACTCCTTCGAAGCGACGATGGATCGGCAAGCTGCGGCGGAGCGCGCTCCGCGGTTACGACGGGAATCGGAAAGACGATCGAAACAGAGACAAGCAGAAGGAATAGCAGAAACGCGAGAAACCAGGCTGCAACCCGCGAGGCGGCGAACCGCGCTCGCGCTTCAAGCCTGTTTCAGCGCGGCATCCAGCGCGCGGGCGGCCACACGATCGCCCTCGGTCATGAGACGGCTGCGGAACACGGTCTGACGGTTGTGACCCGCCGCGGCCGGCGAGTCCCACATCAATTCGATTTTCGGACGGCGCTCGTGCGACGACGCAGCCGCTTGAGGCGGCGGGATCACTGCGATCTGCGTACTCGTCGACGTTGCCGGTGCAGCCGGAACCACGGGCGCGGCCGACTCAGGCGTAGCCGCCAGCGTGGCCTCGGCATCGAGCGGCACGCTCGGCGTGACCGGCTCATCGATCGGCTCGCTAACGGGCACGACGCCGACGCCGCCCGCCCCACCCGCCCCACGCTGCAAATTCGACTCACTCCGCACCCGTGCATCGCCGGGCCAGCGCACCGACAACTCGCGTGCGTCGTACTGACCGAGCTTGCGGCTTTCGAGCCAGACCACCGTCGTGCGCGTCGCGACATCGATCGAGACCGCATAGCGCCCGATCGCGAACCGCCGCGCCGCGAAGTTCGACCGCCACAGCGCACGCGGACGGCAGATCCACACGACGGCCGCGTACAGCGCGGGCAGCACCACGAGCCAGCCGTTGGTCTCGGCGGCGGCGTGCACGGCGCGACGCCAGCCCGCCATCCACACGAAAGCGCCAATCGACCAGAGCGCGAACAGGCAACCGAAAATGCCGAAGAAGCGCAGCGCCTGGCGCAGCCACTGAGGCAGCGGATGGAACGGACGCTCCACGCGAGCCTTCGCGCCCGGCAACACGATCAGCAGAAACAGGAAGACGAGATTCAGACACGCGACCGGCGACGAGGCCATCCCCTCGAGCGCCGCGATGAAATTCATCTGAGCCATCGAGTGGAGCCAGCGCGCAAGGATCACGAGACCGATCGCGCGCAACGCGAACATCGTGCCGGCACCGGGAACGGTGACGGCGCGCGTCGGTCGGGTTCTTGCCAAGGCACTTCTCCTGTTGTCGCTGTCGTAAAAAAAGGCCGCCAATTTCGCGGAACGGCCATTATAGGGACATTGCCGCCGCCCCTCACGCTCGCAGCCAGTGAGGACCCTTACGTGCGGCGTAAATGTAACAACGCCCCAGTGCAAGGCACTGAGGCGTTGTAAAAATCCGCGCGAGCCGTCAGACGACGGCTCGAACCGCGCACTTAGCTGGCGTTGACTTCGCGCAGCACGGTGCGGCGCTTCTGGCGCAGCATTTCTTCGTACACGGCGACGTAGTTCTTCGCCATGACCTTCGACGAGAAGCGCGATTCGAACGCGCCGCGCACCTTCTCGCGCGACAGCGTCGACAGGCGCTTGACCGCCGCGACTGCGCTGATTTCGTCTTCGACGACGAAACCCGACACGCCGTTGTCGATGACTTCCGGCACCGAACCGCGCTTGAACGCGATGACCGGCGTGCCGCAAGCCATGGCTTCGATCATGACCAGACCGAAGGGCTCCGGCCAGTCGATCGGGAACACCAGCGCGTGCGCGTTGCCGAGGAATTCACGCTTTTCGTGCTCGCCGATTTCGCCGATGTACTCGACGTGCGACTGCGCCATCAGCGGCTTGATGACTTCTTCGTAGTAGGCGCGGTCGGCCTTGTCGATCTTGGCGGCGACCTTGAGCTTCATGCCGGCCTGACCGGCGATGCGGATCGCCTTGTCCAGACCCTTCTCCGGCGAAACGCGGCCGAGGAAGGCGAGATAGCCCGGCTCGACGTTGTCGATCGGACGCAGCACGTCTTCCGGCAGGCCGTGGTAGACGGTCTGTTGCCAGTTGGCTTGCTGCAGCGGCAGGCGCTGGTTGTCCGAGATCGAGACGACCGGCACGTCGCTGAACGCGTTGAAGATCGGTTGCAGTTCGGGCAGGTCCAGGCGGCCGTGCATCGTCGTGACGAAAGGCACTTCCTGACGCTGGAACAGCGAGAACGGGTAGTAGTCGATGTGGAAATGCAGCACGTCGAATTCATGCGCGCGGCGGCGCACTTCTTCGAGCAGCAGCATGTGCGGGGCCATCACGTCGCGAATCGTCGGGTCGAGGCGCAGCGCCTGCGGCCAGAAGGCTTCGAGCTTCGCCGAGGTGATCGAATCGCCGCTCGCGAACAGCGTAACATCGTGACCCTGTTCGACCAGCGCTTCGGTCAGGTAGGAGACCACCCGTTCCGTGCCGCCGTACAGCTTGGGAGGAACCGCCTCGTGCAACGGAGCGATTTGAGCGATTCGCATAGTGGTGAACTCCTTCCTCGTAATAAATCGGGCAAAGTACTGCAAGTTTGACAATCGACCTCGCGAGCCGCGGCCTGTGCCGCTCGCCCTGCCAGGCGTTCCGTACCGCTAACCGCGCCGGATGCCCGGCACACAGACCGACGCAGTTGTCTCGTGACGGATCGTCACGCGCGGCGGCTCAGGCGGTAAACGCGCAGGGGTCGCTGTCGTTGACACAAAAGCTGTCAATTTCCCTACGCCGTTCGAGTCGGCATTATCCGGGTTTGCACCCATAGCCGGCTAGAACATTTCAAAGTCTTTACGTTGTTACAAACTGGAAACACTCCGCAACCCCCTGTTTTTAAAGACAGTTATAAATTAGGGGAGCGTTTCCGGCCGGCGCGTGGCGCCGGCAACCGGAACCGGGCCATCACGCGCCGCCTGGCACGTGCTGTACGCGACATCTTACGAATCGCACGCGGTTGTCCTGGTTCACTGTGAGACACTGGCGCGGACCATTCGCGCAATGTTCACAAACTATTCGCAAACTGTTCGGATAACGTGATGCGACAGCGCATCAAGGAATTCCGAACGCAATCCATAATTGTATCTCTAAAAAGGCCGGGAAAACTTGCTGAACCTTGGCCACGACACCTTGCAGGAAGGCACACCGGTTGCCGCGTAGTCGCGATAAGATGCGCGCGCAGCGGGCACGGGGCATGCGCCCCGCGTAATGGATGTTTACAATGCGGATATTCCGTCAGGTTTGCCGCAGCGCCTTCCTATCTCTTTTTCCACCTCGTACGGACGAAGCTCCGTCAGACCGACCACCGATCAATTGGAACATCTGACCATCGCCCAGCGTAACGCCCACAACGCAAAGCTCGCGAGCTATGCGCGGCGGCCGCTCGCGTTCCTTTTCCGCTACATCAAGCGCCATCCGTTCGCCCACGCCGTCGTGCTCGCCAGCGTGTTTGCGGCTGTCGGCTGCGCGCTTGCTTCGCAGTACGCGATCAAGCATCTGATCGACGTGCTCGGTACCGGCCGTCACCATCCTGGTCCGCTGTGGACCGCGTTCGCGATCCTCGTGGGCCTGATTGCCGCCGACAACCTGCTCTGGCGGGTCGGCGGCTGGTTCGCCGCGCACACGTTCGTCGCCGTCACCGGCGACCTCAGGCGCGACCTGTTCCAGTACCTGAGCGGCCACTCGCCCACCTATTACTCGGAGAAACAGCCCGGCACGCTCGCCAGCCGGATCACCGCCACCTCGAACGCCGTCTACACGGCCGAGAACACCACCGCCTGGAACGTGCTGCCGCCGTGCATCGCGGTCGCGGGCGCGATCGTCATGATCATCGCCGTGAATCCGCTGATGGCGGCCGGTCTGCTGCTCTGCTCGGCGATCCTCTCGGTGATCCTGTTCAAGCTGGCCGGTCGCGGCTCGGCCCGCCACCACGCGTTCGCCTCCCGCGCGGCCGCCGTGGACGGCGAGCTCGTCGACGTAATCGGCAACATGGCGCTCGTGCGCGCCTTCGGCATGACGTTTCGCGAGCAGAAGCGCTTCGGCTCGACCGTCAAGGCCGAACTGGACGCGCGCCGCCAGAGCCTGCTCTACCTCGAAAAGCTGCGTCTACTGCACGCCGTGATCACGGCCATGCTCTCGGCCGGCCTGCTCGGCTGGGCGCTGTGGCTCTGGGATCAGGGCAAGGCCACTTCGGGCGACATCGTGCTCGTGAGCTCGCTGGGCTTCACGATCCTGCACGGCACGCGCGACCTGGCCGTGGCGCTCGTCGACGTGACGCAGCACGTGGCGCGTCTCGCTGAAGCCGTGCAGACGCTGCTGGAGCCGCACGGCATGCCCGACCGCGACGACGCGAGCGAGCTCATCGCGCAAGGCGGCCGCGTGGACTTCGAAGGCGTGACTTTCGCCTATCCGCACCGCAAGCCGATTCTCGATCACTTCGATCTGCAGATTCAGGCAGGCCAGCGGGTGGGCCTGATCGGCAAGTCGGGCGCGGGCAAGACCACCGTGCTCGCGCTGCTGCAGCATTTCTACGAGACCCAGGGCGGCTCGATCAAGATCGACGGCCAGGACATCGCGCACGTGACGCAGGACAGCCTGCGCCACGCCATCGCGCTGGTGCCGCAGGACATCTCGCTGCTGCACCGCTCGATCTACGAGAACATCGCCTATGGCCGCCCCGAGGCGAGCCGCGAGGAAGTGCTCGCCGCCGCCCGCGAGGCGCGCTGCGCCGACTTCATCGAAGCGATGCCCGAAGGCTACGACACGATCGTGGGCGACCGCGGCGTGAAGCTCTCGGGCGGCCAGCGTCAGCGCATCGCCATCGCGCGCGCGATCCTCAAGAACGCGCCGATCCTGCTGCTCGACGAAGCCACCTCGGCGCTCGACAGCGCGTCGGAAGAAGCAATCCAGCAGGCGCTCGACCGTCTGATGGTCGGCCGCACCGTGATCGCCATCGCGCACCGCTTGTCGACGCTGCAAAACTTCGACCGCATCATCGTGATGAGCACGGGCAAGGTGATCGACGACGGCAATCCCGATGAGTTGCGCAACCGTCCGGGCCTCTATCGCGAACTGCTCGCGAAGCAGTACGGCAAGGGCTCGACGCTGCATCTCGGCAACAAAAAGGCCGACGAAAAACACGTCGCCTGAGTTGCCTGCTAACGTCCTTCGCGAATACCGCTCGCGAATTTCACTCGCGAAACCTGGACGCAAAAAAAGCCGCTTCGAAAGAAGCGGCTTTTTTCTTTGGCGAGTGCGTGACCGCGAACGTAGCGCCCTCGCCCGCACCACGCGCCCGGACGATCAGGCGACCGAGCGTTTGGGCACGTCCGTAAGATCGCGCATGAAGCGGTCGCGCCACACCGAGACGTTGTTCTCGCGCAGCTGGACCATCATGTCGTTGTAGCGCGCGAGGCGCTCGGCGAGCGGCATCGCCAGCGCCTTGCCGAGCGCGTCGGCCATGCCGTCGATGTCGAGCGGATTCACGATCAGCGCGCCGCCCAGCTCCTGCGCCGCGCCCGCGAAACGCGACAGCACCAGCACGCCCGGATTTTCCGGATCCTGCGCGGACACGTATTCCTTCGCCACGAGGTTCATGCCGTCGCGCAACGGCGTGACATAGCCCACGTGCGAGGCGCGGAACAGCGCGGCGAGCACGGCCCGTTCGTACTGACGATGGATGTACCAGATCGGCGTCCAGTCGAGTTCGGCGAAACGTCCGTTGATGCGGCCCGACTCCGCTTCCAGCCGCAGACGGATGTCCTGATACGCGTGCAGGTCGGCGCGCGTGGGCGGCGCGATCTGCACGAACGAGACCTTGTTGCGCTGCGCCGGCGCGCTTTCGAGCAGCCGCTCGAAGGCGCGAAAACGCTCGACGAGCCCCTTCGAATAATCGAGACGATCGACGCTCATGATGACCTTGCGGCCATGCAGCGCCGCCTTTAGCGTGCGCACCGGCTTGCCGCGCTCGCCGGCCTTGGCGAGTTCGGCCACTTCGTCGGGATAGACGCCGATCGGATAATCGTTCGCGGCCAGCGTCTTGCCGAAGGCCGTGATCTGCGTGAGACCGTCGGCGCGCTTCTCGACCGAGCCGTTCGCCTCGTTGACGATGTAATCGCAGAACGCGCGCAGATCGGGCTTGGTCTGAAACCCGAGCAGATCGAACGAACACAGCGCCTCGACCAGCTCGCGATGCGGCGGCACCGCCAGCAGCACTTGCGACGCCGGAAACGGAATGTGCAGGAAGAAGCCGATGCGGTTCTTCACGCCCGCCGCGCGCAGCGCCTGCGCGAACGGGATCAGGTGATAGTCGTGGACCCAGATGACGTCGTCGTCGTGCAGCAGCGGCACGAGCTGTTGCGCGAGCCACGCATTCACGCGGCAATAGCCTTCGTAGTCGTGGCGGTCGTACTGGACCAGATCGGCGCGATAGTGGAACGCGGGCCACAGCGTGGCGTTCGAGAAGCCGCGATAGTACTGGTCGTAGTCGCGGCGCAGCAGGCCAATGGTCGCGAACGTGACAGGGCCGCGTTCTTCGAGCTGGATGCTCGGCTGGCCGGACGACAGCACGTCGCCGCTCCAGCCGAACCACATGCCGCCGGTTTCCTTGAGTGCGTCGTACACGCCGACCGCGAGACCGCCGGCGGCCGGGCCGCCTTCGGAAATCGGCGCGACCCGGTTCGACACGATGATCAGTCGGCTCATGAGATGCAGGTTCCGTGCTGGGAGTGAAACAGATGCGCCGGACCAGCCGGCGCGAGAAGCGAGAGAGACAACGCGCGCAACGCCATCAGGCGCCGCGCGCCGCAGCGACCAGTGCGGTGAGCCAGGCGAGCAGCGCCTCGACCGAGTCGACGCGCGTGCGCGCAATCGTGTCGCCGCCGCCGACCTTGATCGACAAACCGCCGAATTCGTTGACCACGGCGAAGCCCTTCTCGTCGGTCAGATCGTCGCCGGCGAACACCGGCGTGCGGCCCGCGAACGGCGGTTCGTCGAGGAACGCGCGCAGCGCGCGACCCTTGTCGACGTCCTTGGGCTTGATTTCGTAGACCATCTTGCCGGGCTGGAGCACGTAGGCGTCGGCGAACTCGGCGGCGAGCGCTTCCGTGGCCACGCGCGCCGCGTTGGCGTGCTCGGGCGCGTTGCGGTAATGCAGCGCGAGCGCCGCGCCCTTGATCTCGAGCAACGTGCCCGGATGCGTACGCACGACTTCCGCGAGCACCTGCTCCATGTGCAGCAGGCGCGCGTCGTGAAAACCGACGCGCTGCGTGTCGCCATTCGCGTCGCGGCGCTCGGCGCCATGCAGGCCCGCGATCGGCAGGTCGGGCATGGCGAGAAAGTCGTCGATGCTGTCGATGCCGCGCCCGGAGACGATCGCCGCCGCACCGTTCGTCGCGCGGCGCAGTTCGGCGAGCAGCGCCAGCATGTCGGGACGCACGAGCACGCCGTCGGGCGTGGGCGCGAGCTCGACGAGCGTGCCGTCGAAATCGAAGAAAAATGCCGTCTTGTCGAACGGCAGTGCTGCGGGAAGTGCTTGCGGAATTGCTTGCATTACGGCCTTTTCACCCCTCGGCGCGTGCGCCGGATATCGGTTCGGCAGACGCGTGCGCCTGCCTGGGAAAGTGTGCGAATCTTACCGCGACTGCCTTTAATTATCGAGAAAACGGCCCTGCGGACGCGTTTTGACACACTTTCTTGCACAAAAAGCGGCCCGGACGCATCGCCCGGCTGGCGTCGCCTGAGCGCGAATTGATGCGTCATTTTGTCCCCGATTCGACAGCCGGCCGCCGCCTGGACGAAGCACGCGCGGCAGCGAGGCCGCAATTTTGCTACAGTCCACCGGCATGACGCGGAGCCGACCGCCGCGCCCAACCGGGCTTACGGTCCGCCCGCGCCGGTCGACATCCTCAAAGCAACGCTTTCCCGAGACAGCCTTTGACCCGCCCGTTCGCCGCCTCCCTTTCCTCGCGCCTCGCACGCCGAATGGCGCGCGCCGCGCAGCGATTTGTCCCGGCGATCGCTTCATCGGGCACCGCGTTGGCCACCGCGGCATTACTCAGCGCCTGCTCGCATCCCGCCGAACCGTGGCAGTTGACCGACGTGCAAGGCCATCTGCCCGACCTCGCCTTCACGCTCACCGCCGACAACGGCCGGCCGATGACGGCCCGCGATCTGCGCGGCCAGACCACGCTCGTCTACTTCGGCTACACGCATTGCCCGGACGTGTGTCCGGAAACCATGGCGCGGCTGATGCAGGTCATAGCGAATCTCGGACCCGACGCGCAGCACGTGCGGATACTCTTCATCTCCGTCGATCCCGCGCGCGACACGCCGAGCGCGTTGCACGCCTACGTGGGCGCTTTCGATGCGCAGCACGCGCTCGGCCTCACGGGCAGCGACGCGCAGGTGGAAGCGCTCGCAAAACGCTATCGCGTCGCGTATCAGATGGAGAAGCGCGATCCGGACGGCAGCTACGAAGTCACGCACAGCTCGGCCGTCTATGTGTTCGACGCGCAGGGCCACGCGCGCCTGCTCGCCACCGACCGGGACACACCCGCCGCAATCGCGCAGGACGTGCGCCGCGTCATCGACACGCCCGCATGACGGCGCATGACGGTTAAGGACGACTAGCCACGCGCCGCGCGCAACATGAACCGATTTCCCGTACTACCCGCAACAGGAACTGCCATGACGATGAAACTCAAGTCCCTCACCGCAACGTTCGGCTTTGCGCTTGCCTGCTCGTTCAGCGCGTTCGCGCCTGCGGCTCACGCCGCCGACGTGGCGATCAGCGCGCAGAACGCATGGGTGCGCTGGCTGCCGAACGATCTGCCGGCGGCGGGCTATGTCACGCTCAAGAACGATGGCGAGAAGCCCGTCGATCTCGTCGGTGTATCGAGCGACGACTACGGCATGGTGATGCTGCATCAGACGGTGTCGAACGGTTCGACGCAGAAAATGGTGATGGTTCACAAGGCGACGGTGCCCGCGCACGGCACGCTCGACATCGCGCCGGGCGGCTATCACCTGATGCTCGAGCATGCAAAGCACAAGGTCGCGCCGGGCGACACGGTGCACCTCAAACTGAAGTTCTCGGATGGCGCGACGCTCGACACGCCGTTCGCGGTGAAGCCGCCGTCGCAGCAGTAACGCGTCGCTGACGCTTCAAAGCGCCTCCACTCAGCGCCTCGTGATGAACCCGCAATGAACCCGAGCAGAAGCCCGCGATGAACCCGCTCTACTGGCTCGATCCCTGGGAGCCTTCGCCGACCGTCGTGATCGCGATTGGCGTAGCGGCGCTGCTTTTCGTGCGCGGCCAGCAAAAGGCGCGCGTCACGCTCGCGCGCCGGCTTTCGTTCTGGTTCGGACTCGGCGCGCTCTACATCGCGCTGCACACGCGGCTCGATTACTTCTTCGAGCACGAGTTCTTCATGCATCGCGCGCAGCATCTCGTGCTGCATCATCTCGGGCCGTTCTTCATCGCCCTCTCGTACCCGGGCGCGGCGCTGCGCGCGGGCATTCCGTTCGCGTGGCGTCAGCGTTTCGTGCGGCCCGCGCTCGCCGCGCGGCCCGTGCGCATCGCGCTCGACGTGGTGATGCATCCCGTCGTCGCCGTGACGCTGTTCGTCGGGCTGATCTATTTCTGGCTGCTCTCGCCGATTCACTTCGTCGCGATGCTCGACTGGCGGCTTTATCGCGTCATGAACTGGAGCATGGTGATCGACGGGCTGCTGTTCTGGTGGCTCGTGCTCGACCCGCGCCCCGCGCCGCCCGCGCGTCTCGCGCCCGGCAAACGCGTGCTGGTGGTAATCGCCGCGATTCCGCCGCAGATCGTGCTCGGCGCGTTCATCTTCTTCACGTCGCACGAGCTTTATCCGATTTACTCGATCTGCGGACGCGCGTTCACCTGGCTTTCGCCGATGCGCGATCAGCAGATCGGCGGCCTGTTGCTGTGGATTCCGGGCTCGATGATGAGCGTGATCGGCGCGCTGCTGGCGTTGCGCCACTGGATGCGCCTTTCCGCGCGCGGACGTCTGCAGCGTGCGCAGCCGAGGCGTGGCCGCGCACGCGCCGCGCAGCAGGAACAGCAGCAAGACAAGCCGCTGCGCACCTGAGCGCTTCGGGTGTCAAACCATCAAGCCGAACGCATCCACACGTGCGGGATGCCGTCTTCGTCGTGAATCTCCGAAACCGGCGTGAAGCCGAATGCACCGTAGAACTTCTGCAGATGCGCCTGCGCATGCAGTCGCATGGGCACGCCCGGCCATTGACGCGCGCTGTGCGCGATCGCGCGTTCGAGCAGCCCGTTGCCGAGCTTGATGCCGCGAAAAGCCGGCGACGTCACCACCCGGCCGATCCGCACGTCGGGGTCGTCGGCGCTCGGCACCAGCACGCGCAGATAGCCCGCCAGCGCGCGCTTGCCGTCGCGCTCGCCCCAGGCGAACAGATGCCATGCCGTGTCGTCCTCGCCGTCGATGTCGCCGTAGACGCAGTTCTGCTCGACCACGAACACGTCGGAGCGCAGCTTGAGCATGGCGTACACGTCACGCGCGCTGAGTGCATCGAAGGCTTGCCATTGCCAGTCGAGTTGAACGGTCGGCAATGCGGGGGACTGCGCGGTCATAGGAATTCCATCGAAGCTTGCTGAAAGGCTGATTATGCCTTGCGGCACGAGCGAAACACTACTTGCGACGGCGCGGCGTCTCGTACTTGCGCCAGTATTGAAACGGCTCTTCGTGCAGATCGATATCGAGTTCGACGATGCGCGCCTGCATGCGCTCCTGGGCGTCGGCGATCGCGCGGTTGTAGATGGCCGGCGCGATCTCTTCGAGAAAGAAACCCAGCAGACCGCCCGCGGCGATATTGCCGATCGGTTCTTCCATGTTGGCTTCGAAGTAACGCTGGATCGACGCGATCGCGAGCGCGCGCTCTTCGTCGGGAAGTTCGATGGACATGGCGGAGATCCGGTGGGAAGCGATTCGCTATTGTGCACGCGCGATGACGACGTGGCGCGCGGCGATCGATGGCGCATCCGCGAAGAAATAGAGCAGCGAACTGGAAGCAGACGGAAGCAGACAGAAAGCGGAAAAAGAAAAAGCCACCCGAAGGTGGCTTTTTCTTGAACTACTTGGAGGCGCGAGCCGGAGTCGAACCGGCCTACACGGCTTTGCAGGCCGCTGCATAACCGCTTTGCTATCGCGCCAAAAGCGGACTGTTCGATGTCTGGGGCGCAAAAAACTGCTTGCGCTCACAACCACCGACAGATTTTTGCGATGGCCTTGCGGCCCACCAAACAAAAGGGGAAGCGCTGCTTCCCCGAGAATCTGGAGCGGGAGACGAGTCTCGAACTCGCGACCTCAACCTTGGCAAGGTTGCGCTCTACCAACTGAGCTACTCCCGCATATTTACTGCTTCACTACTCTTTACTACCGATACTTCGTTTCACAGTTTTGCAAAACGCCGCATCCAGAATCTGGAGCGGGAGACGAGTCTCGAACTCGCGACCTCAACCTTGGCAAGGTTGCGCTCTACCAACTGAGCTACTCCCGCGTATTTGCTGCTTTACTACCTTCGCCGCTGATTGACTGCTTATCTTCGGCTATTTCCTGCTATCTCCACCGCATCTGCTTCGTTTGCTGCTTGTCGTGCAGCGGAGAAGTGAGATTATGTATAACCCGCTGAATCGTGTCAACCCCTTCGTGTGATCTTTTTGGAAAAAGATGCGCGCCGGGGTCAATTCGCGCCGATCGCTGTCGGTGACTGAATCGACCGACCGCGCGAAATTTCCTCTGCTCAGAGGCTTCCGCGCTCGCGGATCTGCGGCCACGCGAGCTTCATGTAATAGAGCATCGACCAGATCGTCAGCACCGCTGCCACGTAGATGAGCCACGTGCCCCACACGCGCGAATCGAACAGCGTCTTGCCGTCGAGCGTGAGCGGCGCGTAGAACAGCAGCATCGGAATCGCGACCATCTGGCACGCCGTCTTGAACTTGCCGAGCTGATTCACCGCCACGCTCTTCGAAGCGCCGATCTGCGCCATCCACTCGCGCAGCGCCGAAATCGCGATCTCGCGGCCCACGATCACGAGCGCGATCACCGCGTCGAGACGTTGCAGGTGCACGAGCACGAGCAGCGCGGCCGTGACCATCAGCTTGTCGGCGACCGGATCGAGGAACGCGCCGAACGACGAAGTCTGGTTCCACTTGCGGGCGAGATAGCCGTCGAACCAGTCGGTCAGCGCCGCGAGGATGAAGATCCACATGGCTGCGACGTTCTGATGCATCGGGCTCAGCATCGACTGCGGCAGATAGAACACGCCCACTACGAGCGGAATCGCCACGATCCGCAGCCACGTCAGGAGAATCGGGATATTGAACGGCATCGGCGCGCGCAGTCTGTCAGGGGGAGTTGCAATTATGGGAGATGCAATTGTGCCGCGTCACCGGGGCTGCCACAAGCAAGCGTAAGGTTGGCGTCCGCGCACCGTCGATTCCCCGTGCGCGGACACGGCCTCAATGAAGCTGCTGATAGATCTGTTCCGCCAGCGCATGCGAGATGCCTTCGACGCTCGCCAGATCCTCGACGCTCGCCGCCATCACGCCGCGCAGACCGCCGAAGCGCGCGAGCAGCCGCTGACGCCGTTTCGCGCCGACGCCTTCCAGTTCTTCGAGCCGCGACGTCTGGCGCGTCTTGCCGCGCTTGGCGCGCATGCCCGTGATCGCGAAACGGTGCGCCTCGTCGCGGACCTGCGCGACCAGCATCAACGCCGCACTCTCCTTGCCGAGTTCGAGCGGCGCGCGGCCATCGGCGAACACCAGCGTTTCGAGGCCGACCTTGCGCCCTTCGCCCTTGGCCACGCCCACGAGTATCGCAGGGTCGAGTCCGAGTTCGTCGAACACTTGCCGCGCGATCTCAACCTGCCCCTTGCCACCGTCGATCAGGACGATGTTGGGCAAGGTGCCCCCCGTCGCGACCGGTTCCGCGCCGTCCGGCGACGCGGACGGATCGGCGGGATCGGTGCTTTGCAGCGCCTGCGCTTCATCGGTTTCGTTGCGCGCCGACTGCGCGACCATCTTCTCGTAACGGCGCGTGAGCACCTGGCGCATGGCCGCGTAATCGTCGCCGCCCGTGATGCCCGTGATGTTGTAGCGCCGGTACTCGCTCGACTGCATCTTGTGATGGTGATAGACGACGCACGACGCCTGCGTCGCCTCGCCCATCGTGTGGCTGATGTCGAAGCACTCGATGCGCAGATGCGCGAGATCGTCGAGTTCGAGACCGAGCAGTTGCGCGAGCGTGCGCGTGCGCGCCTGCTGCGAGCCTTGTTCCGAGAGCAGCCGCGCGAGCGCGAGACGCGCGTTCTGCTCGGCCATCGCGAGCCACGCGCGCTTCTGGCCTTGCGGCTGGCGCAGCACCGCGACCTTGTGGCCGGCCTGCTCGGACAGCACGTCGACGAGCTCGCGGTTCGCCGGCGGATGGCTCACCACCAGCACCGGCGGCACGCGGTTGCCGAAGTAATGCTGCGCGATGAAAGCATCGAGCACTTCGGATTCGATGCCGTTCGCGCGGGCCGCGCGTTTCGACGATTTCGGCTTCGCGGCGGAGGTTTCGTCGAGGCTGTCAGCGGCGTCGGACGCTTCGGTTTCGCTGCCGAGTTCTTCCGCGATCGCGAGCGGATCGGGCTGGTCGCCTGCGTCTTCGCTTATGTCTTCGCTTACGCTTTCACTTGCGTCCGCGCCTGCTTCATCAGCCGCGTTCTCTTCGTCTTCCGCCTGCGCCGCCGCGCCCGCGCTCGCCACCAGCGCCTTGCGCGCGAGCGACGGCAGCGACTTCAGCGCCGTCGCCGCGACCACCGTTTCCTCGCCGATGGTTTCCGCCACGCCGCCCTCTTCGTCGGTCAGCGCGCGCTCGACGTGCGCCGGGAAGTACGCCTTGTCGCCCAGATGGCGGCCGCCGCGCACCATCGCGAGATTCACGCAGACGCGCCCGCCCAGCGCGACCACGGCCAGAATATCGACGTCGCTCTCGCTGCCCGTCTCGATCGCCTGCTGATGCAGCACGGTCGACAGCGAACTCATCTGGTTGCGCACCGACGCGGCCTGCTCGAACTTCAGCTCGGCGGCGAACGCGTGCATCTTCGTCTCCAGCTCCTTCATCACCTCGCTCTGACGGCCGAGCAGAAAACGCGAGGCGTTGCTTACATCGCGCGCGTAATCGTCCTGACTGATCGCGCCGACGCACGGCGCCGTGCAGCGCGCGATCTGATGCAGCAGACACGGCCGCGTGCGGTTGTTGAACACCGAATCCTCGCAGGTGCGCAACTGAAACACGCGCTGCAGGATCTGGATGCTTTCGCGCACCGCGTAGGCGCTCGGAAACGGTCCGAAGTACTGGTTATTGCGATCGACCGCGCCGCGGTAATACGCCATGCGCGGAAACTTGTGGCCCGTGAGCTTGAGGAACGGATACGACTTGTCGTCGCGAAAGAGAATGTTGTAGCGCGGCGCGAGCGCCTTGATCAGGTTGTTTTCGAGCAGCAGCGCTTCGGCTTCCGAGCGCGTGACCGTGGTCTCGATACGCGCGATGCGCGTCACCATCATGGCGATGCGCGGCGAGAGCTGCGTCTTGTTGAAATAGCTCGAGACGCGCTTCTTCAGGTCGCGCGCCTTGCCCACGTAGAGCACCGCGTCGCGCGCATCGTAGTAGCGGTAGACGCCGGGCAGATGCGGCAGTTGCGCCAGCACTTCCTTCGGGTCGAACGCTTCGACTACGGCTTCAGCGACGACTTCGGCGGCGGCTTCGGGCGCGTCTGCGGGATCGTTGGAGTCGGCGGCGGAACCGTGGGAGTCGGCGGGATCGTGAGAATCGGTCATCCAGTCTGGGGACGTCTGTGAGCGTCGAGTTGCGTCGTGTCGGGGCAGGCTTGCGGGTGAGCGGCGGTGAACATCCGCGCGCGCGACGCGACGCGGTCATGCGGCTGCCCTAGAATCGCAAGTTTAGATCATTCCGCGCGGGCCAGAAGTACCCGGGATGCAACCCGGAAGCCGCCCAAAGCCGCGCCCACAAGCCGGCTCGAAGCAGCCCGCCCGCCGCCAGCCCTACTCGCCAGCCCACGTCATGTCCCACGCTCCCCGCTCCACCGCCGGCCCCGCGCCCGACGCCGTCCGTCCGCACGACGCCGCCGCGCCCCTCGCCTGCGACATCTTCTGCGCCGTGATCGACAACTTCGGCGACATCGGCGTCTGCTGGCGTCTCGCGCGTCAGCTCGCGCGCGAGCACGGCTGGGAGGTGCGCCTGTTCGTCGACGATCTGCATGCGTTCGAAAAGCTCTGCCCGACGCTCGACGCGTCGCGCGCGTCGCAGATGGTCGAAGGCGTGGTCGTCGAGCACTGGCATGAGACCGATCACGTGGGCGAAACGCTGCGGATCGCCGATGTGGTGATCGAGGCGTTCGCCTGCGAACTGCCGTCGGCGTATGTCGCGGCGATGGCCGAACGCACGCCCACGCCCGTGTGGCTCAATCTCGAATATTTGAGCGCCGAGGACTGGGTCGCCGATTTCCATCTGCGTCCGTCGCCGCATCCGCGTTACGGGCTGCTCAAGCACTTTTTCTTTCCGGGCCTCGGCGCGGGCACGGGCGGCGTGCTCAAGGAGCGCGATCTCGACGCGGCGCGCGCGGCGTTCGAAAGCTCGCCCGACGCGCGCGAGGCGTGGTGGCAACGCGCGACCGGCGGCCCGCCGCCGGGCCCGGAAGCCACGGTGATCTCGCTGTTCGCCTACGAGAATCCCGCCATCGACACGCTGCTCGAACAGTGGCGCGACAATCCGACGCCGGTCGTGCTGCTCGCGCCCCAAGGACGCATTTCGGGCGCGCTCGCGCGCTTCTTCGGCGTCCCGTCGTTCGGCGCGGGCGCGCGCGGCGAGCGCGGGTCGCTCACGGCGCACAGCCTCGCCTTCACCGATCAGCGCGGCTACGACGCGCTCCTGTGGGCGAGCGATCTGAACTTCGTGCGCGGCGAAGATTCGTTCGTGCGCGCGCAGTGGGCGGCGCGGCCGTTCGTCTGGCACATCTATCCGCAAGCCGACGACGCGCATCTGCCCAAGCTCGACGCCGCCCTGGAGCACTACACGCGCACGCTCGACGCCGCGCCGCGCGAGGCGCTCGAACGCTTCTGGCACGCGTGGAACGGCAACACCGGGCACGCGGCTGGCGCGCACGACGGTGGCGCGAGCGGGACGATCGCGGCCGCCGATAACGCCACGCCTGAGACCGCGCCTGAGACCGCGCCTGAGATCGCGCCAGGCACCGCGCAAAAGGCTCCGGATCGTGCGCCGGATCGTGTGCCGGATTGGGCCGACCTCGCCCGCCACCTGCCCGCCCTGAAAGCGCGCGCGCACGGCTGGGCAGCCGAACTGGCCCTGACCGGCGATCTCGCTGGAAATCTGGCCGAATTCGCAAAAACTCAGTTAAAATAAGCGGTTATCCGGCGGCAGCCGTCTCAAGCGACCTCGATTTCCGCACGCCTTGCAGGTCATACGCGAATACGCACACGAACACGCCGTTCGAAGCGCTACGCGTTCCGGCAGGGGGCCACAACGAACGCTTGCGACGTTTGCCGTCGCGCACACCCAAAGCTATCTAAATCTGGACAGGACAGTTTTTTATGAAGACCGCACAGGAACTCCGCGTCGGCAACGTCGTGATGATCGGTAACGACGCCATGGTCGTGCAGAAGGCCGAATACAACAAATCGGGCCGTAACTCCGCCGTCGTGAAGATGAAGTTCAAGAACCTGCTGACCGGCGCGGGCATGGAAACCGTGTACAAGGCGGACGACAAGTTCGACGTCGTCGTGCTCGACCGCAAGGAAGTGACGTACTCGTACTTCGCCGACCCGATGTACGTGTTCATGGACGCCGACTACAACCAGTACGAAGTCGAAGGCGAGATGATGGCCGACGCCCTCAACTACCTCGAAGACGGCATGGCTTGCGAAGTCGTGTTCTACAACGAGAAGGCCATCTCGGTCGAACTGCCGACGGTGCTCGTGCGCGAAATCATCTACACGGAACCGGCTGTCAAGGGCGACACGTCGTCGGGCAAGGTGCTGAAGACAGCCAAGCTGACCACGGGCTTCGAACTGCAAGTGCCGCTGTTCTGCAACATCGGCGACAAGATCGAAATCGACACGCGTACGAACGAGTACCGCAGCCGCGCCTAAGCTTCACGAGGCAAACGGCAACGCGAACGCGTCCGCATCGATGCATGGCGGATGCAATCGCGAAAGCGCCCCTCGGGGCGCTTTTTCTTTTTTTGCCGAACGTGTATGTTTGTGAGTGCCATGGGAAAACCTTACCGGTTTTGCCGGTGCGCAAAACGTGAGCAATATCGGCGCAGCAAGGCAAGGCGCTCCTGGCATGGTTTCTGCTGGTTTATTTCTGGGATAGCCACTTTTTATCGCGGCTAACGCACCCTCTTCCCGGAACCAGGAGAACTCGATGAACAACGACATCGCAGAAGGCAAGTGGAAGCAGCTGATCGGCAAGGCGAAGGCCGCCTGGGGCGAGCTCACGGACGATGAGCTGGCCAAGGCGGAAGGCCACGCCGATCGCCTCGCCGGTTTGATCCAGGAACGTTACGGCAAGACGCGTGACGAGGCGGAACTGGAAGTGCGGCGCTGGTTCGACGCGCATCGGCCGTTCGACTGATGTCAGCGCCGGTTTGCGCGCTGATTTGCGGATAGTTGCCCGGACCTTGGTACAAGCAGAGCGGGTACAAGCAGGAACAAGCAGGAATTACGCAGGTTCAAGCCGGCTGCCCGATAAAGGCGGCCGGTGTTGGGGGTAAAAAAACGGCCCGGCGCGGCATCTTGCGGCGCTCAGGGCCGGCGCAGCGCGCGGCGAGTCGGCTGCCGGATCCGCGAAATGCACCGCGGGTCCGCGAAACGAAAAAGCGGACAGACGCAGCAGGACCGCTGGAAGCGAGCGCCAATCTGGGAGGACCGGAACTGAATAACCTGCCTCGGGACACTGCGGTGATCCCGTTGAACTCTTCCGTATCGCGCCGCGCCCGTGCGTGCCGCGACGCCGCGTCGGGCTGGTCCGGCGCGTGCGTCTGCGCGCGTGTCGGGCGTGTCTGCGCTCATCCGTCAGCCCTTGCGCCATGCCACACGCCCTGATTGTCGAAGACGATCCCAATAGCCTGTCCGGCCTCTCCGCCATCCTGGCCGCCGATGGTTTCTCGGTCGATACCGCCGCCACGCTCGCCGACGCGCGCGCGGCGCTCGGACGCTTCATCCCCGACGTCGTGCTCGTCGACCTGAACCTGCCCGACGGCAGCGGCCTCGAACTGCTCCCGCATCTGCCCGCCCAGCCGCCCGGCGGCGCGCTGCCCGTGATCGTGATGACCGGCAACGCGACGGTCGAAAGCGCGATCGAAGGCCTGCGCCACGGCATCTGGGACTACCTGCTCAAGCCGGTCAACATCCCGCGCCTGCGCAGCCTGCTCGCACGCATTCCGCGTCCGTACGAACTCAGCGAGGAAGTGCGCACGTTGCGCGCGTCGCTGCGCGAACTCGGCCGTTTCGGCCCGATGCTCGGCCGCAGCAACGCGATCCAGCACGTCTACGACGCGATCGAACAGTTCGCGCCGACCGAATCGGCGATTCTCGTGCAGGGCGAGCCCGGCACGGGCAAGGAAGTCGCCGCGCGCACGCTGCATCAGCTGAGCCGACGCCGCAAAGGGCCGTTCGTGGTCTGCGACGTGCGCGCGCTGGCCGCCGAGGCCGCGGGCGGACGGCCGCTCGCGAGCATCCTGTTCGGCCACGAGCGCGGCGCGTTCAACGGCGCGGAGCAGCGCGAGCCCGGTCTCGTCGATCAGGCGTCGGGCGGCACGCTCTTCATCGACGAACTCACCGATCTGCCGCGCGCCCAGCAGGAAGCGCTGCTGCGCGCGCTCGACTCGCAGACCTTCATGCGCGTCGGCGGCAGCAGCGAAGTCGGCACCGATTTCCGCCTCATCGCCGCTACGCGCACCGTGCCGCGCGATGCGGTGCAGCAAGGCATGCTGCACGAGGATCTGTGGCTGCGTCTGGACGCCGCCGCGCTGCAACTGCCGCCGCTGCGCGAGCGCGACGAAGACGCCGCCCTCCTCGCCCTCGCGTGCGTCGATGCGCTCAATATCGAGGCGCACTCGCGCGGACTGACCGGCACGACGCGGCTCGTGTCGCCGGCCTTTATCCGCGAATGTCTGGGCTATGACTGGCCGGGCAACGTGCGCGAATTGCACGAACGCGTGCAGCGCGCGTGGCACGCGTCCGGCGAAGTGCTGGAGACGCTGCAGGCCGAAGAAAGCAACGGCGGCGGCACGCGCGACGGCAACGGCAACCGCGTGCAGGTGACGGTGGGCACGCCGCTCGCCGACGTCGAGGAAATGCTGATCCGCGCCACGCTCGACGCCGTCGGCGGCACGCGCCATCGTGCGGCGTCGCTGCTCGGCATCAGCCCGAAGACGCTCTACAACAAGCTGCAGCGCATGCGCCTGAACTGATCTGCACGACGCATTCGCGCACGAAAAAACGGCGGCCCTTCTCAGCAGAAGGACCGCCGTTTTGCTGTGTGGCCACGCGTCTGGCGCTCAGTTCAAGGCAGCACGCTGCGCAGCAGCGCCTGTGCGGAGAGATACGCGGGATCGGCCACCAGCTTGTCCCAGCGCAGCGCCTTGCCGCGCGGCATCAGACGGCGGATGCGCTTCGACGACGCCTTGCGCTCGCGCGACGGCTCTTCCGTGCGCAGCGCGTCGAGCACCTTTTCGGCTTCGTGCGGCTGGTTGCAGATCAGCACCATGTCGCAACCCGCGTCGAGCGCGGCGCGCGCGCCTTGCGCGAGCGTGCCGCCCTGGCGCGCCGCTTCCATCGACAGATCGTCGCTGAAGATCGCGCCCGGAAAACGCAGACGGTCGCGCAGGATCTCCTTGACCCACACGTGCGAAAAACCGGCCGGCTTCTCGTCGACCTTCGGATAGATCACGTGACCCGGCATGATCGCCGCGAGCGACAGACCGAGCCAGTCGTACGGCAGCGCGTCCTCGCCGAGAATCGATTCGAGCGGACGCTCGTCCACCGGCACCGCGACATGCGAATCGGCGGTCGCGAAACCGTGCCCCGGAAAGTGCTTGCCGCAATTCGCCATGCCCGCGAGCGCGAGGCCGTGATTCAGGCTCTTGGCGAGCAGCGTAACCACGCGCGGATCGCGGTGGAACGCGCGGTCGCCCACCACCTTCGACTGGCCGTAGCCCAGATCGAGCACCGGCGTGAAGCTCAGGTCGATGCCGCAGGCGCGCAGCTCGCTCGCGAGAATGTAGCCGACCGACGTCGCCAGCTTGGTCGCGAGCAGCACGTCCTTGTCCCACAGCGCGCCGATGCGGCCCATCGCGGGCAGCACGGTGAAGCCGTCGGTGCGAAAGCGCTGCACGCGGCCGCCTTCGTGATCGACGGCGATCAGCAGGTCGTCGCGCACGGCGCGGATCGCATCGGTCAGCGCGACGAGCTGCGCGCGGTTCTCGTAGTGGCGCGCGAACAGAATCACGCCGCCGGTGGAAGGATGCGCGAGGCGGCGCACGTCGTCATCGTTGAGCGACGTGCCGACCACGTCGAGCATGACCGGTCCGGGAATGAGTTTCATCGATCGTTGGGCGTATTGGGCGTAGAAGGCCGCGCCACGCGAGCGGCGCGCGGCGCGAGCGGATGGAAGGGATCAGCGAACGGGCGTCTGAACCGGCGGGCGGTCGGTTTCGGCGACCACGAACGAGACAGCGTAATCGCGTTCGTCGGTGATCGTCACATGGGTCGTGATGCCGCGCTCCTCGAGCCATTGCACGAGGTCGCCATTGGCGACCATGTACGGCTTGCCGCCGGGCGCGTTGAGCGTCTGCACGGCGCGCCAGGTCATCGGCATGTGCATGCCGAGGCCGATCGCCTTCGAGAACGCTTCCTTCGCCGAAAAACGCGTGCACAGATACGCGAGCCCGCGCGTGGCCGAGCGCGCCTTGCGCGCCTCGTAGACCGCGAGTTCCTCGGGGCCGAGCACGCGCTGCGCGAAGCGCCCGCCGGTGCGCTCCATCACTGCCTGCACACGGCTCACCTGGATGATGTCCGTGCCGATGCCGTAAATCGCCATGTATTCCTCGTGATGAACGGATGGTCGTGGCGCGCGCGGCACAACACGCGACGCGCGCGGCGCGGCGCTGTTACGCGTTCTGCGCGGCGAGACGCGACGACACCATGATCGCCTTCATCTCGCGCACCGCGTTTTCCCAGCCCACGAACACCGCATGCCCGACGATCGCGTGGCCGATGTTGAGTTCGTGAATGCCTTCGATGGCGGCGATCGGCTGCACGTTCGTGTAGTGCAGACCGTGGCCCGCGTTGACCTTCAGGCCGAGGCTCATGCCGCAGTTCACGCCCGCCACCACGCGCTCGTACTCGCGCTGCTGTTCGGCGGCTTCGTGCGCTTCGGCGTAGCGGCCCGTGTGCAGTTCGATCACGGGCGCGCCCGCGGCCTGCGCGGCGCGGATCTGCGTTTCGTCCGGATCGATGAAGAGCGACACGCGGCAACCCGCTGCGGCGAGCTGACGGCAGGCAGCGGCCACGGCTTCGAACTGGCCGGCGACGTCGAGGCCGCCTTCTGTCGTGAGTTCCGCGCGCTTCTCGGGCACGAGGCAGACGTCGTGCGGCTGGATCTCGCAGGCGATGTCGAGCATTTCGGCTGTCACCGCGCATTCGAGATTCATGCGCGTCTTGAGCAGCGGACGCAGCGTGCGCACATCGGCATCGACGATATGACGGCGGTCCTCGCGCAGATGCAGCGTGATCGCATCGGCGCCCGCCTCTTCGGCGAGCAGCGCCGCGCGGATCGGATCGGGATAAGCGGTGCCGCGCGCGTTGCGCAGCGTGGCGACGTGGTCGATGTTGACGCCGAGGTCGATCACGTTGGGCGAAGTCAGAAAGAAGCTCATAGGTTCTGCAGGTCGATCAGGATCTGGCGCGTCGCGAGCGGCGTGCCGCCAAGGTAAGTATTCAGCAGGAAACGCATCAGCGCCTTGCTCTGCGCGACGGTCTGGGGACGATGGTAATCGTCCTCTTCCATATCGAGCAACGTCTGGCCCGAAAGCACCGGCCATTGCGCGGGCCACTCGTCCGAGGCTTCGCGCACGCCGCGCTCGGGATCGAACACGTAGCGCCCTTCGGCCAGCACGGTCTTGCGGTTCACGGTGCGGTTGAGCGCGAGCGCGTAGCCGGTGTCGCGCAGCAGCACGCGCTCGAACGAGCGCAGCACCTGTACGGGCGGCAGATCGTGCGCGAGGCGCGTGAGCGTGACGACGTAATGATTGAAGAGCGCGGGATGCGGGTCCTCGCGCGCGAGAAACTTCACCAGCAGCTCGTTGACGTAAAAGCCGCACAACAGCGCGTCGCCGGTCAGCGGCAACATGCCGCCGACCCATTCGGCGCCCGTGAGCGTGCGCACTTCGCCCTTGCCGGTCCAGTTCAGCGTGAGCGGCTGGAAGGTTTGCAGCACGCCGCGCAGCGCCGAATGCGGCCGCTTCGCGCCCTTCGCGACGAGCGCGACGCGGCCGTGATCGCGCGACAGCACGTCGATGATCAGGCTGGTTTCTCGATAGGGATAGCTGTGCAGCACGAAAGCCGGCTGCTCGGCGACGCGATAGTCGGACGCCGTGCTGCGCGGCGTGCGCGGCAGTTGCGAGCGCGCGGTGGTCTTGCGGGGCGCGCGCGGTTCGGCGCGGCGTTCGAGCGTGGCGTCGGCGCCTTCGCCCAGATC
>NZ_JAAGPN010000283.1:0-10258 GCF_017104805.1 Paraburkholderia sp. Ac-20347
CGCGCCGCACGCGCGACGCGCAGGCGCTCGCCGACCGCGCCGCCTCGCAGTCCGCCATCGACGCCGCGCGCGCCGAAACCGCGAAGAAATCGCGCGGCCTGTTCTCGCCGCTGAAGATCATCGATTGCGTGCAGGCCGCGCTCGATCATCCGTTCGAGGAAGGCATGCGCGTCGAGCGCAAGCTGTTCCTCGAATGCCTCGACAGCCCGCAGCGCGCGGGTCTCGTCCACGCGTTCTTCGCCGAGCGCGAAGTGCAGAAGGCGCCGGAAACGAAGCGCGCGAAGCCGCGCGCGATCGAAAGCGTCGGCGTGGTCGGCGGCGGCACGATGGGCGCGGGCATCGCCGTGGCCGTGCTCGATTCGGGCCTGCCCGTGACGATGATCGAACGCGACGACGCCTCGCTCGAACGCGGCCGCGCGCATGTCGAAAAGGTCTACGACGGCCTCATCGCGAAAGGCCGCATGACGCCCGAAGCGAAGGCGCAGACGCTCGCGCGCTTCAGCGGCAGCACGTCGTACGACGCGCTCGCGAACGTCGACCTCGTAATCGAAGCCGTGTTCGAGGAAATGGGCGTCAAGCAGGCCGTGTTCGCGGAACTCGACCGCGTCTGCAAGCCGGGCGCGGTGCTCGCCACCAACACCTCGTATCTCGACATCGACGCCATCGCGGCCAGCGTGAAGCGCCCGCAGGACGTGATCGGCCTGCACTTCTTCTCGCCCGCGAACATCATGAAGCTGCTCGAAGTCGTGGTGCCGAAAGCCGTGAGCGCCGACGTCGTGGCCACCGCGTTCGAACTCGCGAAGAAGCTGCGCAAGGTGCCGGTGCGCGCGGGCGTGTGCGACGGTTTTATCGGCAACCGCATTCTCGCCGTCTATCGCACGGCGGCCGATCATCTGATGGAAGACGGCGCGTCGCCGTATCAGATCGACAAGGCCGTGCGCGAATTCGGCTTCCCGATGGGCCCGTATCAAGTGGTCGACCTCGCGGGCGGCGACATCGGCTGGGCCACGCGCAAGCGCCGCGCGGCCACGCGCGATCCGAAAGCGCGTTACGTGCAGATCGCCGACCGCCTCTGCGAGCGCGGCTGGTTCGGCCAGAAAACGGGCCGCGGCTTCTACCTTTATCCGGAAGGCGCGCGCGTGGGCACGCCCGATCCGGAAGTGGAATCGATCATTCGCACCGAGCGCGAGCGCGCGGGCATTGCGCCGCGCAGTTTCACCGACGAAGCCATCCTGCGCCGCTACATGGCCGCGATGATCAACGAAGGCGCGAACGTCGTGCACGAAAAGATCGCGCTGCGCCCGCTCGACGTGGATGTCACGCTGATCTACGGCTACGGTTTCCCGCGCTATCGCGGCGGCCCGATGCAATATGCCGATACGGTCGGCCTCGCCAGCGTGCTCGCCGACATCCGCGAATACGCGAAGGAAGATCCGCTGTTCTGGAAGCCGTCGCCGCTGCTCGTCGACCTCGTGGAGCGCGGCGCGAACTTCGCGAGCCTCAATCAGATCGGCTGAATCGCCGCGCCAGACGCGTCACTTTACGCATCACTTAGCGCGTCACTTAACGCATCGCTTGAACAGCGCATGACGGCCTCGCCGCCACGCGCCTGAACACCCGCCCGCGCCCGGCACCTCCTGCCGCGCGCAGGCCGCAAGGAGCAACACCACCATGGACCTGAAATTCACCGCCGAGGAAGAAGCCTTCCGCAGCGAAGTGCTCAGCTTTCTGCGCGAGCATCTGCCGCAACGTCTCGCCGATATCGTGCGCACCGGCCGTCATCTCACGCGCGACGACATGGCGCAATGGCACGCCATCCTCAACGACAAAGGCTGGCTCGCGAATCACTGGCCGCAGGAATACGGCGGCCCGGGCTGGACGCCGGTGCAGAAGTTCATCTTCGAAAACGAATGCGCGATTGCGGGCGCGCCGCGCATCGTGCCGTTCGGCGTGAACATGCTCGGGCCCGTGCTCATCAAGTACGGCAGCGAAGCGCAAAAGCGCTACTGGCTGCCGCGCATTCTGAACGGCGCGGACTGGTGGTGTCAGGGTTATTCGGAACCGGGCGCGGGCTCCGACCTCGCCTCGCTGCGCACGAGCGCCGTGCGTAAAACCGACGCGAACGGCGACTACTACCTCGTGAACGGCCAGAAGACGTGGACCACGCTCGGCCACTACGCGAACATGATCTTCTGCCTCGTGCGCACCGCCACCGACGTGCGCAAGCAGGAAGGCATCAGCTTTCTGCTGATCGACATGAATACGCCGGGTATCGAAGTGCGCCCGATCGTCACGCTCGACGGCGAACACGAAGTGAACGAAGTGTTCTTCACCGACGTGCGCGTGCCGGTCGAGAACCTCGTCGGCGAAGAGAATAAAGGCTGGACCTACGCGAAATATCTGCTGACCTACGAGCGCACCAACATCGCGGGCGTGGGCTTTTCGGTGGCCGCGCTCGCGCGCCTGAAACACGCCGCGCAGCAGGTGAAGCGCAACGGCAAGCCGCTCGCCGACGATCCACAGTTCGCTGCGCGTCTCGCGAAAGTCGAGATCGATCTGGAGAACATGAAGACCACCAATCTGCGCGTGATCGCGGCGGTGGCCGGCGGCGGCGTCCCCGGCGCGGAAAGCTCGATGCTCAAGATTCGCGGCACCGAAATCCGCCAGGAGATTTCGTCGCTGCTGCGTCGCGCGATGGGGCCGTACGCGGCGCCCTTCGTCGAAGAAGCGCTGCACGAAGGTTACGACGGCGAGCCGATCGGCCCCGACGATGCCGCGAGCGCCGCGTCGCAGTATTTCAACAATCGCAAGCTGTCGATCTTCGGCGGCTCCAATGAAATCCAGAAGAACATCATCTCCAAGATGATTCTCGGTCTTTAAGAGGTCCTGCTATGAACTTCCAGCACACCGAAGACCGCCGCATGCTTGCGGATACGCTCAATCGCTTCATCGCGGAGCAATACGGTTTCGAGAGCCGCGATAAAATCGCGCGCTCGCCTGAAGGCTTCAGCGCGCCGATGTGGCAGCGCTTCGCCGAACTCGGCGTGATCGGCGCGCTGTTCGACGAAGCGGACGGCGGTTTCGGCGGTCAGGGCTTCGACGTCGCGGTCGTGTTCGAATCGCTCGGGCGCGGCCTCGTGGTCGAACCGTTTCTCGACACGCTGATCGTCGGCCGTGCGCTCGCGCACGCGGGCAACGAAGCGCAGCGCGCGCGCCTCGCATCGTTGATCGACGGCTCGCAGATCGCGGCCTTCGCACACGACGAGCCGGGCTCGCACTACGAAGCGGCGCGCGTAAGCACGCGGGCGGAAAAGCGCGGCGACGGCTGGCTGCTGCAAGGCGCGAAAGGCGTCGTGCAACACGCGGAGCACGCCGACATGCTGCTCGTTTCGGCGCGCACGTCGGGCGCGGAATTCGACGAAGCGGGCATCTCGCTCTTTCTCGTGCCGCGCGACGCGCAAGGCGTGAGCGTGCGCGGCTATCGCAAGATCGACGGCGGACGCGCGGCCGAAGTCACGCTCGACAACGTGCAACTGGGCGCCGACGCGCTCGTCGGCGAACCGGGCGCGGGCTTCGCGACGCTCGAACATGCGAGCGGTTACGGCCTCGTCGCGCTGGCATCGGAAGCCGTGGGCGCGATGGACGTGGCGCGCGATCACACGCTCGAATATCTGCGTACGCGCAAGCAGTTCGGCGCGCCGCTCGGCAGCTTCCAGGCGCTGCAGCATCGCATGGCCGACTTGCTGCTCGAAATCGAGCAGGCGCGTTCGTCGGTGATCAACGCGGCGGCGGCCATCGGCGCGGCGCGCGTCGAACGCGAGCGTGCGCTGTCGGCGGCGAAGGTCACGATCGGGCGCATCGGCGCGCGCGTGGCCGAAGAAGCGATCCAGTTGCACGGCGGCATCGGCATGACGTGGGAGTTGCCGCTTGCGCATTACGCCAAGCGTCTCGTGATGATCGATCACCAGCTCGGCGACGAGGATCATCATCTCGCGCGCTATATCGCGCTCTCGCGCGCAGCGGCCTGATCGTCGCGCTCCGCTCCAACCCGGCGACGGGAAGGCGCGCGTGACGCAACCACGACGCAACCGCGACGCGCGGCCTTCCCTCAACAACGAACCAGGAGTGCCTGCTGATGCAGACTCACAACACCGGCCTGCCGCTCTCGGGCGTGCGCGTCCTCGATCTGTCGCGCGTGCTCGCGGGGCCGTGGAGCGCGATGGTGCTCGGCGACCTCGGCGCGGACGTCATCAAGATCGAACATCCCGACCGCGGCGACGACACGCGCGACTGGGGCGTGCGCATCGGCAAGACCGAGACCGCGTACTTCAACAGCGTGAACCGCAACAAGCGCTCGCTCACGCTCGATCTGCAAACGCCCGAAGCGCAGGAGATCGTGCGCGAACTTGCGAAGAACAGCGACGTCTTTATCCAGAACTTCAAGTTCGGCGGCGCGGAGAAACTCGGGCTCGGCTATGAGCAGCTTCGCGCGATCAATCCGCGCCTCATCTATTGCTCGATTTCCGGCTACGACCGCACCGGTCCCGAAGCGAAGCGTCCCGGCTACGACCTCGTCGTGCAGGGCGAAGCGGGCCTGATGGCGCTGAACGGCGAAGCGGATCGGCCGCCGCTGAAGTTCGGCGTCGCGGCGGTCGATCTGTTCACCGGCATGTATTCGGCGCAGGCGATGCTCGCCGCGCTCTACGAACGCGAGCGCAGCGGACGCGGGCGCCACATCGAAATGGCGCTGTTCGATTGCGGGCTGATGATCACCGCGTACTACGGCCTCGAAGCGCTCGTGATGGGCGAAGATCCGCCGCGCTACGGCAACGCGCATCCGTCGATCGTGCCGTATGGCGTGTTCGACGCCGCCGATGGTCCGCTCGTCATCACGGTCGGCAATAACGCGCAGTTCGAACGCTTCGCACGCGAAGTGATCGAGCGCCCGGATATCGCCGACGACGCGCGCTACAAGACCAACATTCTGCGTTCGCAGAACCGCGCGACGCTCGTGCCCGAACTCGAACGCGAACTCGCCAGCCGCGGGCGCAAGCTGCTGCTCGAACGGCTCGCGGGCGCGGGCATTCCGTGCGGCGAAGTCGCGGGTCTGCGCGAAGCGCTGCTCTCGAAGCGCGCGACCGATGCGGGACTCGTGACGCAACAACCGCATCCGGACACTGAAAGCGGCACGACGCCGGTGCTCGCGCCGCCGTGGCGCTTCGACGGCGAGCGCATGCCCGTGCGCCGCGCGCCGCCGCAACTCGGCGAAGGCACGCGCGACGTGCTCGCGTCGCTCGGCTATAGCGACGAACAACTCGCGCAATTGAAGGACAAGGGCGTCATTTAAACCCGCTTGAATAAACCCGTTGGAACAGGAGGAGTGCTGTGAAGATTCTCGTACCCGTCAAACGCGTGGTCGATTACAACGTGAAGGTTCGTGTGAAGTCGGACGGCACGGGCGTGGATATCGCGAACGTCAAGATGTCGATGAATCCGTTCGATGAAATTGCGGTCGAGGAAGCGGTGCGCTTGAAAGAAGCGGGTATCGCAACGGAAGTGATTGCGGTTTCGGCGGGCGTTTCGCAAGCACAGGAAACGCTGCGTACAGCTTTGGCGATTGGCGCGGATCGCGCGGTGCTGATCGAATCGAATGAGGATTTGCAACCGCTGGCGGTGGCGAAGCTGTTGAAAGCGCTCGTCGATAAAGAGCAGCCTTCGCTGGTGATTCTCGGCAAACAAGCCATCGACGACGATTCGAATCAGACCGGCCAGATGCTCGCCGCTTTGGCGGATCTTCCGCAAGCGACGTTCGCGTCGAAAATCACGGTCGCGGATGGCAAGGCAACGGTGGCGCGTGAAGTCGATGGCGGCGCGGAAACGTTGGCTTTGACGTTGCCCGCTGTCGTGACGACGGACTTGCGTTTGAACGAGCCGCGCTACGTCACGCTGCCCAACATCATGAAGGCGAAGAAGAAGCCGCTCGAAACGATTACACCCGCCGATCTCGGCGTCGATGTCGCTCCGCGTTTGAAGACGCTGAAAGTTTCGGAACCGCCCAAGCGTAGCGCAGGCGTGAAAGTGCCTGACGTGAAAACGCTGGTCGAGAAGCTGAAGACCGAAGCCAAGGTGTTGTGAGGAGCGAATCGAAAATGACGAACCTGGTAATTGCAGAACACGACAATCAGTCGATTAAAGCGGCAACGTTGAACACGATTGCAGCGGCGCAGAAAATTGGCGGCGATGTACATGTGCTGATCGCGGGCTATAACGCGCAAGCGGCAGCGGATGCGGCGGCGAAAATCGTCGGCGTATCGAAGGTGCTGCTCGCCGACGCGCCGCAACTCGAACACGGTCTCGCGGAAAACGTCGAAGCGACGGTGCTTTCCTTAGCGAAGAATTACTCGCATATTCTCGCGCCTGCGACGGCAAGCGGTAAAAACGTTACGCCGCGTATTGCAGCGAAGCTCGACGTCGCGCAGATCAGCGATATCACTGCGGTTGAAAACGCCGATACGTTCGAGCGCCCGATTTATGCGGGCAATGCGATTGCGACCGTGCAATCTCAAGATGCCATCAAAGTCATCACCGTTCGCACCACGGCATTCGACGCCGTCGCTGCGGAAGGCGGCAACGCATCGCTTGAAAAAATCGAAGCGGCAGCGGATAACGGCAAAGCGCAATTCGTCAATCGCGAAGTCACCAAACTCGATCGCCCTGAATTGACTAGCGCGAAGATCATCGTCTCAGGCGGTCGTGGTCTGGGCAGCGGCGAAAACTACACGAAGGTGCTCGAACCGCTCGCCGACAAACTCAACGCGGCACTCGGCGCATCGCGCGCAGCCGTCGATGCAGGCTACGTGCCGAACGATTATCAGGTCGGTCAAACCGGCAAGATCGTCGCGCCGCAGCTTTACGTCGCCATCGGTATTTCAGGCGCGATTCAGCATCTCGCGGGCATGAAAGATTCGAAGGTGATCGTCGCGATCAACAAGGATGAAGAAGCGCCGATCTTCACCGTGGCCGATTACGGTCTCGTCGGCGATCTGTTCACGGCCGTTCCGGAACTCGTGAACACGCTCGCGTAAAGCACGAAGCACGAAGCACGCAGCACCCACAAGACGCGCATAAAAAGCGCGCGCGCCGCCCCGCTCTCCAGCGGCGCGGCGCATTCAACGACACAACAACATCGTTCCCGTCGGAGAAAGCGTCAGGCAACCCCGTGAAGGTGGCCCGGCCCCGTTCGTCCGTCGCCTATCCGGCGGCACTGGCAAGGAGACACCTATGGCCTCATCCTCGATCGACACGATCAAGGCGCATCCCGAGTACCGGCAGCTCATCGCGGCGCGACGCCGCTTCAGCTTCTCGCTCACCGCGCTCATGATCGTTCTGTATTACGGCTTCATCCTGATCGTCGCGCTCGCGCCGCATCAGCTCGCGCATCCGCTGTATGCGGGCGCGACCACGAGCGTCGGCATTCTGGTCGGCGTGGGCATCATCCTCGGCGCCATCGCGCTGACCGGTTTCTACGTGCTGCGCGCCAATCGCCGCTTCGACCCGGCCATGCGCGCGCTCATCGCCCGCCTGCAACACGAGGTGACGGCATGATGCGCCCGCTTCGTTCATTCGCCGCGCTCGCGCTCGGCAGCACGCTCAGCACCGCCGCGACACTCGCGCACGCCAACGTGCCCGCCGGTCCGGCCGCGCCCATGCCGCCGCATCAGCACAATCCGGTGGCCATCGGCATGTTCCTGCTGTTCGTGCTCGTCACGCTCGGCATCACGCAATGGGCCGCGCGCCGCACGCGCACCACGCGCGACTTCTACACCGGCGGCGGCGGCATCACCGGCTTCCAGAACGGTCTCGCCATCGCCGGCGATTACATGTCGGCGGCTTCGTTTCTCGGCCTCTCGGGCATGGTGTTCATCTTCGGTTTCGACGGCCTGATCTATTCGATCGGCTTCCTCGTCGGCTGGCCGTTCGTGATGTTCCTGATCGCCGAACCGCTGCGCAATCTCGGCAAATTCACCTTCGCCGACGTCGTCGCCTATCGCTTCGCGCAAGGCCCGATCCGCATGATGACCTCGGCCAATTCGCTCGTCGTGGTGATCTTCTACCTGGTCGTGCAGATGGTGGGCGCGGGCAAGCTGATCGAACTGCTGTTCGGCCTCGACTACTGGATCGCCGAAATCGTGGTGGGCGCGCTGATGGTGATCTACGTGTTCTTCGGCGGCATGACCGCGACCACGTGGGTGCAGCTCATCAAGGCCGCGCTGCTGCTGTGCGGCGCGACGTTCATGGCGATTCTCGCGCTCGCGCAATTCGGCTTCAGCCCGAACGAGATGTTCCGCCAGGCCGTGAACGTGCATCCGGGCGCGCTCAGCATCATGGCGCCCGGCAAGCTGATCCGCGACCCGCTCAACGCGCTCTCGCTCGGCATCGCGCTGATGTTCGGCACGGCCGGCTTCCCGCACATCCTGATGCGCTTTTTCACGGTGCCGAACGCGAAGGAAGCGCGCAAGTCGGTGTTCTACGCGACGGGTTTCATCGGCTATTTTTATCTGCTCACGTTCGTGATCGGCTTTTCGGCGATCGCGCTGCTCGCGCAGCATCCGGAGTTCTTCCGCCTCGACGCCGGCGGCCACTTCAATCTGACGAGCGACCTGCTCGGCGGCTCGAACATGGTGGCCGTGAAGCTCGCCCAGGCGGTGGGCGGCAATCTGTTCTACGGCTTCATCGCGGCGGTCACGTTCGCGACGATCCTCGCCGTGGTGGCGGGCCTCACGCTCTCGGGCGCGACCACCGTGTCGCACGATCTGTACGCGAGCTGGCTCGCGCGCGGACGCAAGGACGAACGCCGCGAAATGCGCATCTCGCGCGTGGCGACGCTCACGCTCAGTGTGATCGCAATCGCGCTCGGCATCCTGTTCGAACATGCGAACGTGGCGTTTCTCGTCGGCCTCGTGGCGGCCGTCGCGGCCAGCGCCAACTTCCCGGTGCTGGTGATGTCGATCTTCTGGCGCGGCATGACCACGCGCGGCGCGGTGGCGGGCGGCGTGCTCGGCCTCGCGGCTTCGGTGCTGCTCACGCTGTTCTCGAAGTCGGTGTGGGTCGACGTGCTGCATCACGCGCACGCGCTCGTCATGCTCGACAACCCGGCGCTCGTGTCGGTGCCGCTCGCGTTCATCGGCATCTGGACGGTCTCGCGCCTCGACAACAGCGCGCGCGCCCGCAAGGAACGCGATGCGTTCGCGGCTCAGGAGTTCTACGGTCAGACCGGCCTGCTGCCGATGGAAGCCGTCAAGCACTGAAGCAATCCGAACGCGCAGCAAGCGCACAGCAAGCGCCGCAAGCGCAACACGCCCCGCGCCGCGTGCCTCACGCACGCCGCGGGGCGTTTTTCATGGGCGCGGCGGCGTGAACGCGGACGCGATCCGGCGGCGCGCCGGAACCGCAGCGGTGCAGCACCGCGCGCGCAAATCCGACCCCGGTTATATTGCGCATGGGGCCGCACGCTTCGCCCCGCGCCGATCCACCGCCGCGCCCGCCCGCGCGGCTCCCAACCGGGCATCCGACCAGCGTCGATGGAGCACGCCTACGTCCACCTGCTGCACCTGCTCGCCGAGTATCCCGGCTGGACGCTCGCGTTCGTCGTGTTCGCCGCGTTCCTCGAATCGCTCGCGCTCATCGGCACCTTCTTTCCGGGCAGCACGGCGATGTTCATCGCGGGCGCCTTCGCGGGCACAGGCGCGCTGAACCTCGGCTGGCTGTTCGCCTGCGCGATCTTCGGCGCGGTGGCCGGCGACGCGCTGAGCTTCTGGATCGGCCGCCGCTATTGCGACTCCATCGTCAAGGTCTGGCCGTTCAGCCGGCATCCCGCCATCCTCGAAAAAGCCGAAGCCTACTTCACGCGCCACGGCACGCGCAGCGTGATCCTCGCGCGCTTCGTCGGGCCGCTGCGCGCCGTGGTGCCGATCGTCGCGGGCATGGCGGGCATGACGCCGATGCGCTTTTTCATGATGAACGTGATTTCCGCGCTCGTCTGGGCGCCCGCGCATATCCTGCCGGGCGTGGTGTTCGGCGCGTCGCTGCAACTGGCGGGCGCGGTGTCGTTCCGGCTCGTGGTGGCGCTCGCGATGATCGCGCTCGGGCTCTGGCTGGTCTGGCGTTTCACGCACGTGCTGCTCGCGCATCTGGACCAATGGGCGGGCGCCTCGCGGCGCGGCGCGGCGCACTGGGCCCAGCAGCACGGCGCAAGCCC
>NZ_JAAGPN010000284.1:0-10045 GCF_017104805.1 Paraburkholderia sp. Ac-20347
TCCTGATCGGTGAATCGCTGGCCGCGGCGCTGGGCGCGGGGCTGCCGGTCGGCTCCTCGACCGGCTCGATGGTCGTCGATATCGGCGGCGGCACCACCGAAGTGGGCGTGATCGCGCTCGGCGCGGTGGCCTGCAGCGGCTCGATCCGCGTGGGCGGCGACCAGTTCGACCGCGCGATCATCGACTATGTGCGCGGCCTGTACGGCGTGATCATCGGCGACCAGACCGCCGAGCATCTGAAGAAGACCATCGGCAGCGCGTTGCGCGGCGAGCCCATCGAGCGCCTGCGCGCGACGGGGCGCAGCCTCGACGACGGCCTGCCGCGTACCGTCGAGATCACGAGCGAAGACATCGCCGACGCGCTCGCCATGCCGCTGCGCCAGGTGATCGGCGTGGTGCGCCAGGTGTTCGAGACCGCGCCGCCCGAACTCGTGACCGATATCGCCGACACCGGCATCGTGCTGACCGGCGGCGGCGCGTTGCTCGGTCGTCTCGATCAGTGTCTGCAGGCCGAACTGGGTGTGCGCGTGCGTATCGCCGACGAGCCGCTTTCCTGCGCCGTGCGCGGCGCGGGCGCGGCGGCGGCAGGCGCCGTCGAGGCCGGCCAGCCGGACTTCCACGGCCACGACTGAGCGTTTGCGCACCCCGGCCGGACCGCCGCCCAGGTCACCCCTCACGCGCGGCGGGCCGACGTGCGACAATACGCGCCTTTCCCGGCGCGCCGCACGTTTTGCGCATGCTGACGCGCACGCGCAGCCGGTTTGTCGTCTCCATATCATCCAGCCGTGAATCAAGCCGTTTTTCCCGCTCCCGGGTCGTTTGTCGAACTCCCCGGCGGGCAGCCCATGCCGTATGTCGAACGCGGCGAGGGCGAATTGCTCCTCTTCATCCACGGGTCGCTGTGCGATTACCGCTACTGGCAGCCGCAGATGTCGGGGCTCTCCGAGCACTACCGCTGCGTCTCCGTGAGCCTCACGCACTACTGGCCCGCGGCCGCGCCCACGCCCGACCAGCCGTTTAGCTGGAGCCGTCACGCCGACGAGATCGCGCAGTTCATCGACGCCCTGGGCGCTGGTCCCGCGCACGTGATCGGCCATTCGCGCGGCGGCTCGGTTGCGTATCACTTCGCGCGCCGCTATCCGGATCATCTGCAAAGCCTGATGCTCGCCGATCCCGGCGGTCCGGTGCAGATGCCGGGGCAGAGCCTCGCGAAGCTGCCGGAAACCGTCAACGCGCTGCGCGCCCGCGCGGTGCAGCTGATCGAGTCCGGCGACGTGAACGGCGGTCTCGAACTGTTCGTCGATTCGGTCAGTCGTCCCGGTTTCTGGGGCAAGAGCACGCAGTCGTTCCGCCAGATGGCGACCGACAACGCGCACACGCTTGGCCCGCAGTTCCTCGATCCGCTCGCCGCGTACACGCGCGAAGAGGCTGCCGAGGTGACGTGCCCCGTGCTGCTGATCGACGGCGAATTGAGCCCGCAGATGTTCCAGCGTGCGGCGGCGGCGCTCGAAGAGTGGATGCCCGATGCGCGTCGCGCGACGGTCGAAGGCGCGTCGCACGGCATGAATCTCGCGCGTCCCGGCGCGTTCAACGATCTCGTCGATCACTTCGCGAGCGGGCACGGGCGCTGAGTTTCAGCGTCATGTCCGACAAACAAACGGCCGCATTGCGCGGCCGTTTTCGCATGCGCCGATTCATATCGGAATCCTGATTAATCGGCACAAAAGACAACCGCGAATACGCGTCGTAAGCAGAAAGTAATGCGGGCGGGGCGGCCCGAAAATCAATCTGTCGATCCCGGCCCGCCCGAGGCCTGACGCGCGGAAGTCGCGCGGGAATGCTTAGTCGCGGCCGTGCGCGTGCGCGTCGAGCTTGTGCTCGGCGGCTTCGCCAACGAGGCCCGCGTAGTAGAGGTGCACGCCGATGGCGAGCGAGTCGTTGCGGATTTCGTGGAAGGCCTTCCATGCCTTCACCGGATCCTTGAACACGAGGTAGTGCGCTTCCTGGGCGACGAGGCGCGCGACCTGATGCAGGCCGTGGCCGTTCAGCGCGTCGACGAGGGCGTCGAGGCTGCGGTGCGTGCGCGCGTCGGTGCGCGGATACAGCATGTGGAGCACCGCCACGCGTTCGTTCGCGAGCGCTGCCGACAATGCGACAACGATGTCCTGGTGATTGAGGGCCGTGACGACGGCGCCCTCGGCAAGTTCGTCTTCCGCGAACAGGGTGTCGATCGAGATGTTCATCTGTTCATTCCTTACGTTTTGCGTACAGCGCGTGTGGCCTGAGAAAAAAGGCCCGCCTTCGAGGGCGGGCCAAATGATGCATGCTCTGACAGGGGAAGTCGTTGCATGTCAAGCAGTATGTCAGAGCTAAACCGCCTCATGTTGTGTTGCAGAGCAAAATATTGTTGCAGGAATCGATGTTAAGGAAGCTGCAAGTATTCAGTGTTGCGGGGTTCAATAGGCATTGTTGCAGCCTGGACTATCAATCGATGTTGCATTGCGCCGTAAAATGCGTCAAGTGGTCGCAGTGAGGCCGGTCCGGAAATTCGGGCGACGGGCGGCGCTGCGTCTTGCGAGATGACTGCAATTCAATGCAAGGACAAGACATGATCGATTCGAAGACTCACGCCACTCTCACCATCCCCGGCCAGGCCGAAGGCGTTCAGCTGCCGGTCTACAAGGGCACGCTGGGCCCGGACGTGATCGACATCCGCAAGCTGTACGGCCAGACCGGCATGTTCACGTATGACCCGGGCTTCATGTCCACGGCATCGTGCAACTCGGCGATCACCTATATCGATGGCGACAAGGGCGAGCTGTTGTACCGCGGCTACCCGATCGACAACCTCGCGCAAAACGCCGACTTCCTCGAAAGCTGCTACCTGCTGCTGAAGGGCGAACTGCCGACGCAGGCGCAAAAAGACGAATTCGTCGCGACCGTCACGAACCACACGATGGTTCACGAGCAGATGCACTTCTTCTTCCGTGGCTTTCGCCGCGACGCACACCCGATGGCGATTCTGGTGGCGGCCGTCGGCGCGCTGTCGGCGTTCTATCACGACTCGCTCGACATCAACGATCCGAAGCATCGTGAAGTCTCGGCGGTCCGCATGATCGCGAAGCTGCCGACGCTGGTGGCGATGGCGTACAAGTACACGGTCGGCCAACCGTTCGTGTATCCGCGCAACGACCTCTCGTACAGCGCGAACTTCATGCAGATGATGTTCTCGAACCCGGCCGAGGAGTACAAGGTCAACGACGTGCTCGTGCGCGCGCTCGACCGTATCCTGATCCTGCACGCCGACCACGAGCAGAACGCCTCGACCTCGACGGTCCGTCTGGCCGGTTCGTCGGGCGCGAACCCGTTCGCGTGTATCGCGGCCGGTATCGCGTGTCTGTGGGGCCCGGCGCACGGCGGCGCGAACGAAGCCGCGCTGAACATGCTCGAAGAGATCGGCTCGGTCGACAACATCCCCGAATTCATCCGCAAGGTGAAGGACAAGAACTCGGGCGTGAAGCTGATGGGCTTCGGTCACCGCGTCTACAAGAACTACGATCCGCGTGCGAAGCTGATGCGCGAAACGTGCCACGAAGTGCTCGAAGAACTGGGCCTGCACGACGATCCGCTGTTCAAGCTCGCGATGGCGCTCGAAAAGATCGCGCTCGAAGACGAATACTTCGTGTCGCGCAAGCTCTACCCGAACGTCGACTTCTACTCGGGCATCGTGCAACGCGCGCTGGGCATCCCGACCGCGATGTTCACCTGCATCTTCGCGATGGCGCGTACGGTGGGCTGGATCGCGCAATGGAACGAAATGATCGGCGATCCGGAACAGAAGATCGGCCGTCCGCGTCAGCTCTTCATCGGCAATACGCCGCGTGAAGCGAAGCCGATCGCGCAACGTTAATCGACAACATCAAGCGGCCACGTTAATCGACAACGCCGAACCCGATCGCCGGACACCTTGCATGAACGCTGCATAACGTTTGACCACGCGGCGGCCACGAGCCGCCGCGCCGCGATCGACGGGCGCCCGCACGTTTTACCGTGCCGGCGCCCGTAATTTTTTCCGGCGCGCAATTAGACACCCATCGTGCGTGCAGGATTTGACGCGAACGGGTCCTGAGCCACTACAATCGAGCGGAAGGCGATGTGTACGGAACGGCTCTAAAGGAGACAACGTAATGCAGGATCCTGAAACACTCGGTGGCGTCTCGCGCTCCAGCGGCGTGGATCATCCCGATCAAACCGCCGACGGCGCATTCATCGCGCCCGAAACCCCCGAAGTCGCAAGCGCCGACCAGCATGTGCTGAAGTCGGGCGACACCTTCATCGTCAACGATCCGCTCGGCGACATCACCGGCATCGACGACGGTCTCTTCGTCAACGACACGCGCGTGCTGTCCTCGCTGCGTCTCACGTTCGGCGGCCGCGTGCCGTCACTGCTTTCGGGCAGCGTGAGCAGCGACAACACGGCGTTCACCGCGCATTTCACCAATCGTCCGCTGCCGCCGCTCGGCGGCACGAGCACGCCCGAAGGCGTGATTCACGTCGAACGCGAGCGCGTGCTCTCGGGCACGATGATGACCGAGGCCATCGAGCTCACGAATTACGGCACGGAAGAAGCGGTCGTGCCGCTGTCGATCTCGTTCGCGAGCGACTTCCGCGACATGTTCGAAGTGCGTGGCCTCAAGCGCGAAGTGCGCGGCGAACTCAAGCCGCCGCGCGTCGAAGGCAGCGAAGTGCGGCTCGAATATATCGGCCTGGATAAAGTTGCGCGGCGCGTGAGCATCGAGTTCTCGCCGAAGCCCGACAAGCTGCTCGCCGATCGCGCGGACTTCACCGTCGCGCTGCCGGCGCAGGCCTGCGTCTCGCTCTATCTCACGGTCGCGATCGAAGTCGAGCCGCTCGAAGGCGCCGCGCCCGATACGCCGAGCGCGGGCATCATCAAGCCGGGCCATTGTCTCGCCGACTCGAACGGCCAGAGCGTGGGCCGCGCGGCGATTCGCGCCGCGCTGGTCGACGCGCACATCGTGATGCGCGAACGCCGCCGCCAGACCGCGCGCGTGCGTTCGAGCAATCCGCTCTTCAATTCGTGGATCAACCGTTCGATCGCCGACCTCGGTCTGCTGACGACCGATCTGCCGACCGGTCCGTATCCGTACGCGGGCATTCCGTGGTTCTCCACGCCGTTCGGCCGCGACGCGATCATCACGTCGCTGCAGACGCTGTGGCTGCAACCGGCGCTCGCGCGCGGCGTGCTGCGTTTTCTCGCCGCGCATCAGGCGCGCGAGGACTCGGCGTTCCGCGACGCCGCAGTCGGCAAGATCATGCACGAGATGCGCAAGAGCGAAATGGCGGCCACGGGCGAAGTGCCGTTCGCGCTCTACTACGGCGGCGTGGATTCGACGCCGCTGTTCGTCGTGCTGGCGGGCGCCTATGTGGAGCGCACCGGCGACCTCGCGCTGATCGACGAACTCTGGCCCGCACTCGAACGCGCGGCGGGCTGGGTCGCGGGCGTGTGCGACCGCAATCCGCATGGTCTCCTCGATTACCGGCGCGAGTCCGAAGGCGGGCTCGCGAATCAAGGCTGGAAAGACAGCCATGATTCGGTTTTTCACGCCGATGGCCGTTTCCCCGACGGGCCGATCGCACTCGTCGAGGTGCAGGCGTATGCGAGCGCGGCGTTCGAAACGATGTCGCGTTTCGCGACGCAACGCGGACTGATCGAGGACGCCGCGCGCTACGCGGCCCGCGCCGCGAAAATTCGCCGCTGCGTGGAAGAGAAGTACTGGATGCCGGAGTCGGAGTTCTACGGCATCGCGCTCGACGGTCACGGCGATCTGTGCCGCGTGCTGGCGTCGAACGCCGGTCATCTGCTGGCCTTCGGGCTGCCCGAGTATGAACGTGGACGCGCGGTCGCGGAGATTCTCGAATCGGCGCTGTTCCACACGGGCTGGGGCGTGCGTACGCTCGCGGCCGGCCAGGCGCGCTTCAATCCGATGGCGTATCACAACGGCTCGGTCTGGCCGCACGACAACGCGCTGTGCGCGCGCGGGCTCGCGCGTTATGGGCGCAAGGAAGCGGCGGTGCGATTGCTGCAGGCGCTGTTCGAGGCGGCGGTGACGTTCGATATGCGTCTGCCCGAACTGTTCTGCGGTTTCCCGCGCCGACGCGGCGAGCCGCCCACGGCGTATCCGGTCGCGTGTCTGCCGCAGGCCTGGGCGGCGGGTTCGCCGTTCATGATGCTGGAAGCGTGTCTGGGCGTGAGCATCGACGCCTCGCGCCGCGAAGTGCGTGTCGAGCAGCCGATGCTGCCCGAAGGCATCGACTGGCTCGAAGTCGGGCATCTGCGGGTGGGCAACGCGGCGGTCACGCTCACGTTCCGTCGCGTGGACGGCAAGGTCGTGGCGTCGGCGGATCGCAGCGACGTGAAGGTCGTGGCGGTGCTCTAACGCCTGCGTCTCGTGTTGCAGGCGCCGCGCGGTGAAGATCGCGCGGCGCTTTCTCGTTTTATCGCTTCCTCGTTTGATCGATCAGGCTTGGGCGAGCGTGCAACGCGCTTCGAGCGCGCCTGTGTCGACGCCTCGCGTATTGAGCACGTGCGGGGTGTCGTATGCGCGCAAGGCGGCCAGTTGCGCCGGCGTGCCAATGCCGAGCTGCCGCAACACTTCAACGACGATCGCATAGAGCGCGGTCTGATTCCCGTCTTCCACTTTCACGGCGATGCCGAGCGCGTTCGCTTGCTGTGCGCCGCGCTTCACATTCGGTCTCACGCCGATCGCATAGCTGCCCGCCGCGCCCACCTTGCCGACCACGTCGCCGCCGAACGCCTGCATGAGCGTCGTGCAGAAGCGCTGCTCGCCCGCGACCATCTCCGGATGCGTAGTCATCGCGCGATAGATGCGGGCGAGCGCCTGCGTGCGCGCGGAAGCGCGAGTGGCGCCGTCGCGTTCGAGGGTGTCGGCTGCATCGGCGAGCTTCGCGTACAGGCGCGCGAGACGATCGAGCGGGAAGGCCGGCGTGGGCAGATTGCAGCCGTCGATCGCCCATTGCACGCCGTCGTCGGGCAAGTCGCAGACCTCGGCGACCGCGTGCTTCACGCGTAGTTGCAGCGGATGCCCCGCGAGGTGGTAATCCTCCAGCGGCGCGCCGATCGCGCGCGCGCCCGCGAGCATTCCCGCGTGCTTGCCCGAGCAGTTGCTGCATGCGGGGCCGGGCTCGAAGCCGCGTTTGATCCAGTCGCGCCACACGGCGTCCGACAAGGGCGGATGACCGCCGCAGCGCATGTCGGCTTCGTGCACGCCCACCTTCGCGAGCATGGCGAGCGTGCGTTCGATGTGGCGCGCTTCGCTGTTGTTCGATCCGCACATGAGCGCGAGATCGGCGTCGTCGAAACCGAAACGATCGAGCGCGCCCGTTTCGATGACGGCCAGCGCCTGCGCGGGCTTGGCCGCCGAACGCACGAGCGTGAGCCGATGCGGATCGCCGAACGTGTAGAGCTGCGCGCCCTGCGCATCGACGACGGCGATATGGGCGAGGTGCGTGGTCTCGACGAGGCCGCCGCGATACAGAACGGCGGCGGGCGGCGTAGCGGTCGTCATGGTGTGTCTCCGTGGCTGGCGGTTCGGGTCGCGCGACGGCACGCGCCGGGTCCGGCGTGGCGCACGCGTGCTGCGGATTCTAACGCCGCACGGCGCGCGTATTCGTCATCTGAATGGCGATTTGAATCGCGTCTTGAATACGCTTATGAATTACGCATTGATCGCGCGTAATGTTCATGTCCGGCTTAATCGATATATCGCGATTCAGATTTCATTTTCTTTACGATCGAGTCTGAATGGTCGATTTATTGCATCGTATGCGCTTTTTTGGGGCGCGAATTGCACCGCTGATGCCCGCGTTATTGGCAGGTGTTCTTTCGGCGCAACGCCTGCTTCAATTTCAACGCAATTTTTATTTTCGAAGCCTTATGATGCGCCTGATCGTTATTTCCGCCATCGGGCGCGGCGCCACGAGCGACCTGCCCGGCATGCCTGCCTTGTCTTGCAAGTTAAGGTCGGCATTGCGTTGCTCGCAATAATCGCTGGTCATTATTGAGGTAATTCGCAATTCAAGTGCGATTCGCATGGATCTGCGAATCGCACCGGCCGCCTCGACATGTGTTGTGTGGAAAGCGCATTTGATTCAATGAATTAACGCCATAACCCGGAGCCATAAAACATGAAAAAATCGCTAATCGCCCTCGCACTTACCGGCGCTTTTGCCGTCTCCGCGCATGCCCAGAGCAGCGTCACGCTGTACGGTCTCATCGACACGGGTCTCGTCTACACGAACAACCAGATGGGCCATAACAACTGGCAGCTCAACAGCAGCTCGACGCAGAACACGGTGTTCGGCCTGAAGGGCACGGAAGATCTCGGCGGCGGTCTGAAGGCGATCTTCAAGCTCGAGCAAGGCTTTGTCCTCAACAACGGCGCGCAGGCATTCTCGGGTGACATGTTCGGCTCGCAGGCGTGGGTCGGTCTCCAGGCGGATCAATACGGCACGGTCACGTTCGGCCGTCAGTTCGACGTGATGAACGACCTCGTCGGCCCGCTGACGGCGGAATTCAACACGTGGGGCGGCAGCCTCGCGGCGCATCCGTTCGAAAACGACAACCTCGCGGCGAACTCGGTCGTCATCAACAACTCGGTCAAGTACGCGAGCCCGACTTGGTACGGCGTCACGTTCGAGACGATGTACTCGTTCAGCAACCAGACCAGCTTCGCAAGCAACCGCTCGTACGGCTTCGCAGTGTCGTACGCACAAGGCCCGATCAACCTCGCAGCCGGTTACCTGCAACTGAACGGCGCGGGCAACGGCAGCGGCGCGGTGCAGACGAGCGACGCGAGCGCGAACTTCATCGCGCAACGTCAGCGCGTCTGGTCGCTCGGCGGCAACTACACGTACGGCCCGGTCACGGCCGGCCTCGTGTGGAGCCACTCGCAGATCGACAACGCGTCGGGCGTGTTCTCGTTCGGCACGGGCACGTACCTCGGCAGCGGCGACAGCTCGGCCGGCTCGCTCGCAGGCTCGCTGCGTCTGGACAACTTCGAAGCGAACGTGAAGTACGCACTGACGCCGGCATGGTCGGTGTCGGGCGCCTACACGTACACGCACGGCGCGTACAACGGCTCGAACCCGGGCTGGAACACGGCGATGCTGCAAACGGACTACGCGATCAGCAAGCGCACGGACTTCTACCTCGAAGGCGTGTACCAGAACGTTCACGGCGCGCCGGAAGGCTCGGTGCTCTCGCACGCGATGATCAACACGCTGTCGCCGTCGTCGACGGACACGCAGGTTGCCGTCACGGTGGGCATGCGTCACGCGTTCTGATCGACGGGTCGTGTGACTCGCGCGCGCGGCCTCGGCCGCGCGTGTCGATCGAACGATGCGGGTTCGTCCTTCGCGGCGAGCCCGCATTTTCTTTTGGGTCAAATTGTTCGGATGACGAAGTAATCGAACTTATTCAATCGCGTGCATCGCTCATCAGTTTGACCGCGATGGCGCTCACCAGCGCCACGATGCCGCTCACCAGCAAGGCCCGCGCGAAACCGTGTGCGAACGCGAGCGGCGCGGCCTGCGCCAACAGATGCGCCGTGGGCGCGTCGAGCGTACGCAGCGCCTCGCCGAGATCGCCTGCGAGCAGGCTCGCCATGAAACGCGCATCGACGGCATGGAGCGCGGCCGGGACGCTGGCGATCGACTGCACGAGCGCGCTGTGCGTGCGCACCGCGAGCACAGCGCCCAGCACGCCGACGGCGGTCACGATGGCCGTGAAGCGCGTGGTCGTGCTGATGCCCGACGCCATGCCCGTGCGCTCGCGCGGCACGCAGGCCATGATGGCTTTTTGCGTGTCGCCGTTCATGACGCCCGCGCCGGTGCCGGTCACGAGCATCGCGAACGCCACGGCGAGATAGTGGCCGCCCGCCGCGCACGCGGCCATCGCGAGATTGCCCGCGCCGATCAGCGCGAGGCCCGCGCTCAGCACGCCGCC
>NZ_JAAGPN010000285.1:0-10166 GCF_017104805.1 Paraburkholderia sp. Ac-20347
CTGCCAGCGCGCCGCAAGCCGCGCAGCCGGCACAACCCGCGAGTGCGGCCCCGGCGGTGAAGGCGACGAATACAACGGTGGCAACGGTTGCGGCGGCGAGCGCAGCGCAAGCGGCGGCGGCCAGCGCACCGGCAGTCGCTACGACCGCACAGGGTGCGTCGGCGACCGTGGCGGCGGGCGATGCCTCGACGTTCGCGATTCGCGTGACGCAGGACACCTGGGTCAGCGTGCGCGGCAAGGACGGCAAGGAGGTGTTCTCCGGTCTGGTCCACGGCTCGGACTCGCGTGAGATCAGCGCCGTCGCGCCGATGAAGATTACAGTGGGCAACAAAGCCGGCATCGAGTCGATGACCATCGACGGTCAGCCGGTCGACGCGGCGAAGTACGCGTCGTCGCGCGGCAATGTCGCGCGCTTCGTGCTGCCCTGATAGAGACATGGCATGCGTCGCGGCCGGCGAAGAATTGAAAAGCCGGCCGCGACGCTTTTTCAATTCGCGCGGCGCAGCAGCTGCATGAGCAGCGGCGGTGCGCGCGAGGTGTAAATGGGTTTTTCGATGCAGAGCGAAACGCAATCCCCGTCCAGCAACAGTCAGATCGTGTCGAACGAGCCGATCCTCGGCGGCCACGCGCTGCGCCGCAAGTCGCACGCCGTGCATGTGCGCTGGGGCGGCCAGCTGGTGACGATCGGTGGCGACGCGCCTGTGCGCGTGCAATCGATGACCAATACCGACACCGCTGACGCGATCGGTACGGCAATCCAGATCAAGGAACTGGCGCAAGCCGGTTCGGAACTCGTGCGCATCACGGTCAACACGCCGGAAGCGGCCGCTGCCGTGCCGCACGTGCGCGACCAGCTCGACCGCATGGGCGTGATGGTGCCGCTGGTCGGCGACTTCCACTACAACGGCCACCTGCTGCTGCGCGACCATCCGGCCTGCGCGGAAGCGCTCTCGAAGTACCGGATCAACCCGGGCAACGTGGGTCAGGGCGCCAAGCGCGACACGCAGTACGCGCAGATGATCGAAGCGGCCATCAAGTACGACAAGCCGGTGCGTATCGGCGTGAACTGGGGCAGCCTGGATCAGGACCTGCTCGCGCGCATGATGGACGAAAACGCAGCGCGCTCGGTGCCGTGGGAATCGCAGAGCGTGATGTACGAAGCGCTCATCCAGTCGGCGATCGGCTCGGCGGAACGCGCGGTCGAACTCGGCCTCGGCCGCGACAAGATCATCCTGTCGTGCAAGGTCAGCGGCGTGCAGGATCTGATCGCCGTGTACCAGCAGCTCGCGAAGCGTTGCGATTTCGCGCTGCACCTGGGCCTCACCGAAGCGGGCATGGGCTCGAAGGGCATCGTCGCATCGACGGCGGCGCTCTCGGTGCTGCTGCAACAGGGCATCGGCGACACCATCCGTATCTCGCTCACGCCGGAACCGGGCGCATCGCGCACGGGCGAAGTCGTGGTCGGCCAGGAAATCCTGCAGACGATGGGTCTGCGCTCGTTCACGCCGATGGTCATCGCGTGCCCGGGTTGCGGTCGCACGACCAGCACGCTGTTCCAGGAACTGGCGTCGCAGATCCAGGGTTATCTGCGCGCGCAGATGCCGCTCTGGCGTGATGAATTCCCGGGCGTCGAAACCATGAACGTCGCGGTCATGGGTTGTATCGTCAACGGTCCGGGCGAGTCGAAGCACGCGAACATCGGCATCAGCCTGCCGGGCTCGGGCGAAAACCCGGCCGCGCCGGTTTTCATCGACGGCGAAAAGGTCAAGACGCTGCGCGGCGAGCGCATCGCCGAAGAGTTCCAGCAGATCGTCAGCGACTACGTCTCGCGCAAGTACGGCAAGGCCGAAGTCGCGGCTCAGTAAGAGATTGGGGCGCGCCCGAGCGGCGCGCTTCTGACCGCGCGTCCGATGGCCGGGCTGCTGAAATAGCGGCGCCATCGGGCAGATCGACCGCCACGCACAACCGAACACCTCAATCGCAACACCATGAGCGAACAGAAAAGAAAGCCCGAAAAGCTGACCGGCGTGAAGGGCATGAACGACATCCTGCCGCAGGACGCCGCGCTGTGGGACTTCTTCGAAACTACCGTGAAGTCCATGCTTCGTTCGTACGGCTATCAAAATATCCGTACGCCGATCGTCGAGCACACGCAGCTCTTCACGCGCGGTATCGGTGAAGTGACCGACATCGTCGAAAAAGAGATGTACAGCTTCACCGACTCGCTGAACGGCGAACATCTCACGCTGCGCCCGGAAAATACGGCGGCGGTCGTGCGTGCGTCGATCGAGCACAACATGCTCTACGACGGCCCGAAGCGTCTCTGGTATGTCGGTCCGATGTTCCGTCACGAGCGGCCGCAGCGCGGTCGTTATCGTCAGTTCCACCAGGTCGGCGTGGAAGCGCTCGGCTTCTCGGGCCCGGACGCGGACGCGGAAATCATCCTGATGTGCCAGCGTCTCTGGGACGATCTCGGCTTGACCGGTATCAAGCTCGAAATCAACTCGCTGGGTCTGGCGGAAGAGCGCGCGGCGCATCGCGTCGAACTCATCAAGTATCTGGAACAGCACGTCGACCTGCTCGACGAAGACGGCAAGCGTCGCCTGTATACGAACCCGCTGCGGGTGCTCGACACGAAGAACCCCGCGCTGCAGGAAGTGGCGAACAATGCGCCGAAGCTGATCGACTTCCTCGGCGAGCATTCGCGTGCGCACTTCGAGGGGCTGCAACGCATCCTCAAGTCGAACAACATTCCGTTCACGATCAATCCGCGTCTCGTGCGCGGTCTCGATTATTACAATCTGACCGTGTTCGAGTGGATCACCGACAAGCTCGGCGCGCAGGGTACGGTCGCGGCCGGCGGTCGTTACGACCCGCTGATCGAGCAACTCGGCGGCAAGCCCACGGCGGCCTGCGGCTGGGCGATGGGCATCGAGCGCATTCTCGAACTGCTCAAGGAAGAGGACCTCGTGCCGGAAGCCGAAGGTTGCGACGTCTACGTCGTGCATCAGGGCGAAGCGGCGCGCGATCAGGCTTTCATCGTCGCGGAACGTCTGCGCGATACCGGCCTCGATGTGATCCTGCATTGCAGCGCGGACGGTCAGGCGGCGAGCTTCAAGTCGCAGATGAAGCGTGCCGACGCGAGCGGCGCAGCGTTCGCCGTGGTGCTCGGCGAGGACGAAGTGGCGAAGGGCGTGGCGGGTGTGAAACCGCTGCGCGGAGTGGCCGCCGACGCCCGCAACGAGCAACAAACGGTAGCGCTTGAGGACTTGACCGAATATCTGATCAATGCGATGGTTGCATCCGCCGAAGACGGCGACGACTGATCGCGACGCTCGAATCAAGATTGGATCAAGATTTGCGGCGCGCCTGGACGGCACGAATCGCCTGAAATATCGGCATGAAGTGCGGCGGCGCGCCCCATAACAGGCTTCAGAATAAACGAGGAATCGCGACGCGATGAGTTACCACGACGAACAGGAATCGATCGAGAGTTTCAAGGCATGGTGGACGCAGTGGGGTAACGCCACTACGTGGCTCGTGCTGATCGTACTGCTCGCGCTCGCCGCGTGGAACGGCTGGAACTTCTGGCAGCGCCGCCAGGCGGCCGAGGCCGCCGTGCTGTACGACCAGGTCCAGCAGGCCGTGAACGGCAGCGACAAGGCGCTCATCACGCGCGTCGCGAGCGATATGGAAGACCGCTTCGGCGGTACCGCGTATGCGCAGATGTCGGCGCTCGCGGTCGCGAAGGCGCTCTACATGGCGGGCGACACGGCAGGCGCGAAGGCGCAGCTGCAGTGGGCCGCCGACCACGCGAAAGACGAAGAATTCCGCCAGGTCGCGAAGCTGCGTCTCGCTTCGCTGCTGCTCGACGAAAAGGCCTACGATCAGGGCCTCGCCCTGATTCCGCAGCCGGATGCGGGTCCGTTCAAGGGCGTCGTCGCAGACGGCCGCGGCGACCTGCTGGCAGCGGCCGGCAAGCGCGACGACGCGCGCGCTTCGTACAAGCTCGCGCTCGACAGCCTGCCGAAGACCGACGCCTCCGAGCGTCAACTGATCCAGTTCAAGCTCGACGCGCTGGGCGGCTAAGCAAGCGGCGGGCGTGGCGCCGTGTGCGCGTCGCCCGCGAATCGAATCAAACAATTCAACTCAACTCCTTTGATGCTTCGTTCACCGATGAATCTGCTGAAACGAACCGTTGTGCCCGTCGCCTGCGCGATGACCGTCCTTGCTCTGGCGGCCTGCTCATCGACGAAGGACGAGCGCCGCGTGCCGGTGCCGCTGACCGAGTTCAAGCCGGTGCTGGACGTCCAGCAGGTGTGGAAGGCAAGCGTCGGCAAGGCCGGCCGCTACCTGTTCTCGCCGGTCGCCGTCGGCGACTCGGTCTATGCCGCCGGCGCGAACGGTTCGGTCAAGAAGATCGACGCCGCTTCCGGCAAGGAAGTCTGGAGCACGAAGCTCAAGGACGACATTTCGGCAGGCGTCGGTAGCGACGGCAATCTGACGGCCGTCGGCGGCCTGAAGGGCGAAGTCTACGTGCTCGACGCAAACGGCAAGCTCTCGTGGCAAGCCAAGGCGCCCGGCGAAATCATTTCGCCGCCGCTGGTCGGCAACGGTCTCGTGATCGTGCGTACGATCGACGGCCAGATCGTCGCGTTCAATGCGCAGACGGGCGAGCAGAAGTGGCTCTATCGCAATCGCGCGGTGCCGCTGAACCTGCGCGTCTCGGCCGGCATGACCTTCGCGGGTGACCAGGCGGTGCTCGCGGGCTTCCCGGGCGGCGCCTTCGCGGCGATCAACCTGCAAAGCGGCGACGCATTCTGGGAAACGCCGGTCTCGTATCCGAAGGGCGTGACCGAAGTCGAGCGTATCAACGACGTGAGCGGTCCGCCCACGCTCGTCGGCGCCACGACCTGCGCGGTGACGTTCCAGGGCCAGCTCGGCTGCTTCGACGCCAACTCGGGCCGTGCGATGTGGGAGAAGGCGTTCTCGAGCACGACCGGTATTGCTCAGGACGATGCCACCGTGGTCGGCGGCGACGACTGGTCGGTCGTGAAGGCCTACAGCGTATCGACTGGCGCGCAAACGTGGACCACCGACAAGCTCAAGAATCGCGACGTCAGCGTGCCGGCACTGCTGGGCCACGCAGTCGTGGTGGGCGACTATCAAGGCTACGTGCACTTCCTCTCGCTCGACGACGGCAGCTTCGTCTCGCGCGTGAAGACCGACGGCAGCCCGATCGTTGCCGCTCCGGTGCTCGCGGGCAACACGCTCGTCGTGCAGACGAAGGACGGCGACCTGTACGGTCTGCGTCCGCGTTAAGCGAATCAAGGCGTCCGGCGCACTTTGCCGGTCGCACTGAAGGGGCCGCCCCTGCGGGGTGCGGCCTCTTGCATTTGGTGCGTCACAGCGCCACATGCAGAAATCAGGACGGCGTCCGGGCATGATGCGGCGCGCCGTCGAGCGAGCCGGCGCACGCCGGCCGCGCGCATGTCGGCACGGCCCCGCATGACGCCACGCGCGTCGCGCGCATTCCGGGACCGGCCACTGTACCAGGCGAATGCTTCTGACTGCCGGGCCAGTGCGCCGGGCTGGACTGCGAGGCCGAAGAAGAAAGTCGATCTGGTCCGCCCGAGGCTTCATCCGGCACCTGCCGGGTCCCGATGACCGCTCAACGGCTCCTCAAAGGCCGCGAGCGTCGGGCCCGGTGTCCATTTCGTGATAATTTGCAACTGATGCAGCCCTGCGGGCTACCATGCAGGCGCTTGCCGCGCATCGCGCCGGACGTTCCGGCGCCGCGCCTTACTGTAGAAAAGATCAGATGAAACCCGTTATCGCCCTCGTCGGGCGCCCCAATGTGGGGAAATCCACGCTCTTCAACCGGCTCACGCGTTCGCGCGATGCGCTGGTGGCCGATTTGCCCGGTCTCACGCGCGACCGCCACTACGGCGAAGGGCGCGTGGGCGATCGCGCGTATCTGGTCGTCGACACGGGCGGTTTCGAGCCCGTCGCGAAGGACGGCATCCTGCATGAAATGGCGCGCCAGACGCGTCAGGCCGTGGAAGAAGCCGACATCGTCGTCTTCATCTGCGACGGCCGCAACGGCCTCGCGCCGCAGGACAAGCACATCGCCGATTACCTGCGCAAGACCGGTCGCCCGATCTTCCTCGTGGTCAACAAGGCCGAAGGCATGAAATACAGTGCCGTGGCCGCCGACTTTTACGAACTCGGCCTCGGCGACCCGCGCGCGATTTCGGCTGCGCACGGCGACGGCGTGACCGAGATGATCAACGAGGCGCTCGACCAGGCCTACACCGATCGTCCGGAAGAAGACGAAGACGACGCCAGCAAGCACGGCGTCAAGATCGCGATCGTCGGCCGTCCGAACGTCGGCAAGTCGACGCTCGTGAACACGCTGATCGGCGAAGACCGCGTGATCGCGTTCGACATGCCGGGTACGACGCGCGATTCGATCTATGTGGATTTCGAGCGCAACGGCAAGAAGTACACGCTGATCGACACGGCCGGCCTGCGCCGTCGCGGCAAGGTGTTCGAAGCCATCGAGAAGTTCTCGGTCGTCAAGACGTTGCAGTCGATCGCCGACGCTAACGTGGTGATTCTGCTGCTCGACGCGCATCAGGAAATCTCCGACCAGGACGCGCATATTGCGGGCTTCGTGGTCGAGCAGGGCCGTGCACTGGTGGTGGGAGTGAACAAGTGGGACGGCATGGACGACCACGCGCGCGACCGCACCAAGCATCACCTGCAACGCAAGCTGAAGTTCCTCGATTTCGCCAAGATGCACTTCATTTCGGCGACGGAAAAGTTCGGCATCGGCGCGCTCATGCGCTCGGTGGATGACGCCTACGCCGCCGCCATGGCCAAGCTGCCGACGCCGCGTCTCACGCGCGCGCTGATCGAAGCGGTGGAGTTCCAGCAGCCGCGACGTCGCGGTCCGGTTCGCCCGAAGCTGCGCTACGCGCACCAGGGGGGACAGAACCCGCCGATCATCGTGATCCACGGCAATGCGCTCGATGCGATTACCGATACTTACAAACGCTATCTGGAAAACCGTTTCCGGGAAACTTTCTCGCTGACGGGGACTCCATTGCGCATAGAGTTTCGTTCCTCGACGAATCCCTACACTGACAAGAGTTGAGCTTCGTTCGCTACCGCGCTTAACCTGGTCGTTCACCGCCCTGGCCGGACGGCCAGTACAGGCGCGGCGGAACGAGAATCAGCTATAGTGTAGCGATTGGCGGCGGATTTCTTTTTCTTCGTCGCCAATTTAAGTTAAACCTGCAAAAAAATACGGAGTTTGCTATGAGCAACAAAGGGCAACTGTTACAAGACCCGTTTCTGAACGCGCTGCGCAAGGAGCACGTGCCTGTTTCGATCTATCTGGTCAACGGCATCAAGCTTCAAGGGAACATTGAATCGTTCGACCAGTACGTCGTGTTGCTCCGTAATACGGTTACGCAAATGGTTTACAAGCACGCCATTTCCACGGTGGTCCCGGCCCGTCCGGTGAACTTCCACCCGGATTCGGAAGCGTCCTGACCCATGACGCGGCCGGTCCGGGGCGCCTCGCTGGCGATCCGGACCGGCCGTTTCCATTTTGACATCAGCTAATTTGATCAACGCCGCACTTGTCGGCATCGACTTCGGCAAGACCGACTTCGAAGCCAGCCTCGAAGAACTCAGCCTGCTCGCCAAAAGCGCGGGCGCCCATCCTGCTGTCACGCTCACCGGGCGTCGTTCCAGCCCCGACGCCGCCATGTTCATCGGCAGCGGCAAGGCCGAGGAACTCCGTCTCGCCTGTGAAGCGAACGACATCGAAATCGTCATCTTCAATCACGCGCTGTCGCCCGCCCAGCAACGTAATCTGGAGCGCGCACTCGGCCGCCGCGTGGTGGATCGCACGAGCCTCATTCTCGACATTTTCGCGCAACGCGCCCGCAGCCACGAAGGCAAGCTGCAGGTCGAACTCGCCCAGCTCCAGTACCTCGCCACGCGCCTTGTGCGCGCCTGGACTCACCTGGAGCGTCAGAAGGGCGGTATCGGTCTGCGCGGGCCGGGCGAAACGCAGCTCGAAACCGACCGCCGGCTGATCGGCGAGCGCATCAAGATGCTGCAGGGCAAGCTCGCCAAGCTGCGCCGACAGCACGGCACGCAGCGTCGTCAGCGCGAACGTACGCGCACGATGAGCGTGTCGCTCGTCGGCTATACGAATGCGGGCAAGTCCACGCTCTTCAACGCGCTCACGAAAGCGCAGGCCTACGCGGCCGACCAGCTGTTCGCGACGCTCGATACGACGTCGCGGCGCGTCTGGCTCGGCGACGAAGTGGGCCAGATCGTGCTGTCCGACACCGTGGGTTTCATCCGCGAACTGCCTCACCAGCTGGTGGCCGCGTTCCGCGCAACGTTGCAGGAAACCGTGCAGGCCGACCTGCTGCTGCACGTGGTGGACGCCTCGAGCGCCGTGCGACTCGATCAGATCGATCAGGTCAACGACGTGCTGCACGAGATCGGCGCCGACACGATCCGCCAGGTGCTGGTATTCAACAAGATCGACGCCGTGCCCGAACTGGCGGCGCGAGGCGGGACGGTCGAGCGGGACGAATATGGTAATATTTCGCGCGTCTTTTTGAGCGCGCGCACGGGCGTCGGACTGGATGCGCTGCGCGCCGCCATCGCCGAAATCGCGACCGCCGAACCGCTTGCCGGGGCGTCGCAGCCACAGGCCGCAACCGACTGGAATGCGGTGCCGCACGAACCCAGCAGGGAAGCCGAGCACGGCCGCTGAGCGGTCCGTGGGGCGCCCATGCGGCGTCCCGGCGGTTTCTCCCACGCACATGACCCGCTGTCTACTCTGGTGAACGAACTCAGGTGAACGATTACAACAAGCGGACTGGCTGGCAGCGCCCCCGCGCCATTTTCTCGTTGAACGACCCGCGTTGGGGCCGTGGCGAGGGCAATGGCCAGCGCACGGAAGACGACCGTCGCCCGTCGGGCAATAGCGGTAACAACGGCGGCGGCAAGGGCGACGGCCCGCCGGATCTCGACGAAATGTGGCGCGACTTCAATCGCCGTCTGTCGTCGTTGTTCGGCAAGAAGGGCAAGGGCCCCGGCGGCATCGGTCCGCGCCAGGACAACGGTCACGGCGCGCGCATCGGCGTGGGCCTCGTGCTCGGCGTGCTGATCGCCATCTACGTGGGCAGCGGCGTGTTCGTGGTGCAGGACGGCCAGGCCGGCGTGGTGCTGCAATTCGGCCAGTATCGCCATACGGTCGGTCAGGGCGTGCACTGGCGCCTGCCGTTCCCGTTCCAGACGCATGAAATCGTCAACATCGGTCAGATCCGCAGCGTCGAGATCGGCCGCAACAATCTCGTGCGTCCGTCCAACGTGAAGGACGCCTCGGTGCTCACGCACGACGGCGACATTCTCGATGTGCGCTTCACCGTGCAATACCAGGTCAAGCAGCCGACCGACTATCTGTTCCGCAGCGTCGACCCCGATCTCACCGTGAGCCAGGCCGCGCAGGCGGCGGTGCGCACGGTCGTGGGCGCGCACAGCACCAACGATCTGCTCTACGCGGACCGCGAACCGATCCGCGCGCAACTGGCCGACACCATTCAGCACGCGCTCGACGAATACAAGACCGGCCTCGGCGTGACGGGCGTGACGATTCAGAGCGTCACCGCGCCCGACCAGGTGCAGGCCGCATTCGACGACGAAGCGAAGGCGCATCAGGACCGCGAGCGTGCGAAGCGCGACGCGCAGGCTTATGCCGACCAGCTGCTGCCGCGCGCGCAAGCCGACGGCGCCCGTCTGATCGACGACGCCAAGGCGTACAGCGACCGCGTGGTCGCGCAGGCGCAGGGCGACGCCCAGCGTTTCAACAGCGTCTACGAGCAATACGCGAAGGCGCCGGCCGTGATTCGCGAGCGCATGTATCTGGACACGATGCAACACATCTACTCGAATACGACGAAGGTGTTCGTCGACAGCAAGTCCGGCAATAACGTGATCTATCTGCCGCTCGACAAGCTCGTCGAAGCGACGCGTCAACGTGCCGCAGCAGCGGCCGGTGCCGCGGCCGCGACCGGAGCCTCAGCGCAGAATGCCGCGCCCAACGCAGCCGGCAACGCGGCGTCGGCGCCCGA
>NZ_JAAGPN010000286.1:0-10143 GCF_017104805.1 Paraburkholderia sp. Ac-20347
GCCGTCGCCATTACGCCCGCCGCCAACGTGGCCGCGCCGCCTGTCACGGCGCACCACGCGCGCGCAGCGGCGAGCGTGTCGCGAACGTTCATGCCCGGGAGGCGGCGCGCGCGCGGCTGCATGGTCCGCTTACTTCTTGCTGCCGCAGCAGGTGGGGGCGCTGTCCGGCGCGCCGTCCTGCACGCTATGCGGATCGCGTCCGCCAGGCAGATCCATTGCCGGATTGCCGTCGAAAAAGTTATTCGGCTTGAGCATGAACCCCGCGTATTCCACCGGCATCACCGGAAAATCCTCGGGCTTGCAAACGTGCGTATGACCGAAGCTGTGCCACAGCACGATGTCCTCGTTTTCGACGTTGCGATTCGCTTCGATATAACGCGGCAGACCGTCGCCGCCCGCGTGCTGATTCGGATAGTCACCGCTCGCATAGCGCTGCGTGGTGTCGTACGGCGTGACCCACACGTGACGCGTCGCGAAGCCGCCGCGCTGGCGCACTTTCGAGTTCGGATCGGTGAGCATCAGCGGCGAATCGTTGACGATCAGCTTGTAGCCCGGATTCGCGCCCACGCGGTTTTTCACGTTCGGATTCACGACTTTCCAGAAGCGGCCGGTCTGACCGTTCGCATTGCGCGCCGCTTCCTGCTCGGTCTTGAGCACGCGCTTCGTGGTGTCGAACACATTGCCGTACGGATTGCCTTCGCCCATCGGACGCGGCACGAATTCATGCTCGGTCACGGCGTTCTTTTCGCCGTCGACCATCATGTGCAGACGCGCATTGAAGAAGTGCTGATGCGTCGGGCCGCCGAGATTTTCGGTGACCATGCCGCCCCATGGATACGAGCCGCCGTCGGCAACCGCCGAGGTTTGAATAATGCCCGTGAGTTTGCATTCGAGCTGAATCGTGCCGTCCTGATAGAAGTACCAGTAAAAGCCGTAGTCGTAATTGCCGACCGTTGCGAAGAACGAAATCACGAGGCGGCGCGAGCGGCGCATTTCGAATACGCCGGTGCGGAATTCATAATGCTTCCAGAGCGTGCCGTAGTCTTCTTCGTGCAGGCAAACGGCGTTTTTCATCGTGAAGCTATTGCCGAAATCGTCGGCGGACGGAATGTCGAAATAGCGGATCGTGCCCAGACAATCGCAACCGAGTTCGAGCTGATTCGCGAGTTTGCCGAGTCCGTATTCGCCCGCGTCGAACGCGCTTTTCCAGTAGTGATTCGTGGTGGGATCGGAGTAGGGCACGCACATCTCCGTCACGCTCGCGCGATAGATGATGGGGCGCGGCGCCTGCTTGCCGTCGTCCCACGTAATCTGATTCAGCACGAGACCTTCGCGCGGCGTGAAGCCCACGCGGAAGCTCCAGTTCTGCCATTTCACCTGCCAGCCGTCGATGGTGAAACTCGGGCCTTCAGGCTGGCTGATCGACAGCGGTTTCACCGAGCCGCGCGGCTCGCCGAGACTCGGCGTGTCGTAGTTATGCTTCGCACGCGGAATCGGAATGATGCGGCCGTCGTCGACGAGTTCGATCACCTTCTGTTCGAGCAGATCGACCACCGCGACCACGCCTTCGATCGGATGCGCATAGCCGTTGTCGGTCACGTGCTCGCGGTAGTAGCTCACGCAGCGCACGAGACGGCGGCCGCCTTCGTTGGGGCGATCGAACGCGCCCGCCGAAAACGGGTCCACCTGCACGCGTTCGAGATCGTCTTCGGTAAGGCCGCGCTTGAGCACGGCCGCGCGCCACGCCGGATCTTCCTTGACGATGCGCTCGGCATTGATGAAGTCTTCGATCATCACGGGCGGCTGACCGAACGGCGCGCTTTGCAGTGCGAGCGGCGTGCGCGATTCCACTTTCTTCTCACGCAGATCCACGACGAATTCGATCGTCTGCGCGCGTGTGCGATCGATGGCGATCACAAACGCGCGGCGCGAAAAATAATCGCCGTGCTGCCAGGCGAGCACTTCGGCTTTGGGCGGATCGCGCAATTCGGTCACGGGAAAGCGGCCGAATTCGTCGAGCTGTTCGGCGGCCTTCACGATGTCACAGGCGAGCTGCATTTCGGCGAGGCTCAGCGGGTCGAGCGGATGCGAATTCGAGGTCGTGTTCATAAGCATTTCGTAAGGATGTCGTTGAGCCGGAACAGCGCCGCCTGCATCGCGTGAAGCCCTGTATCAAGTCCTGTATGAAGCGCTGAATGCAGGGCGATTCGAGTGGCGATGCCGTGAGCGATGTCGTGCATCCATCGTAGAAACGCCGTATTTTTTTCGCGCTTGCAGAACGCGCCAAAGGGGCGATAGAGTGCGCCATACGCAGAGCGAACGAAGCCGTCAGGCGAACGGAGCGAGACATGAAGAGAGTGCCGGTGAACAGCGGTTATCCGATGATTCGCGGCGCCGTGATGGGTCCGATCGTGCGCGCGCTCGACGCCGCCGGCGCCAATTGCGACGCGCTGCTCGACGAGTTCGGACTGAGCCGCCGGCAGTTGTCGGACCCTTATGAAATCCTGCCGCTGGGGCGTTATGTCGAGGTGTTCGAACGCGCCGCGCAGGTGCTCGACGAGCCGTGGCTCGGCCTGCGTCTGGGCAACGAATTGCAGCTCACGGAACTCGGTCCGGCCGGGCTCGTGTTCATGTCGTCGCCGACGCTCGGCTCCGCAATCCGTAGATTCACCGATGCGTTGGCTTCGTGGCAAAGCGCCACGCTCGTCGACCTCGTGAGCGACAACGAATGGCCGATGTGGAGCTATCGCATCGCGCATGCGAATATCTGGCCGCGTCGCCAGGATGCGGAATACAGCGTGAGCGCGATGTGCCACATGATTCGCCTCGTGCGCGGTGCGCAATGGACGCCGGTCGAAATTCATTTCGAGCATGCCGCGCCCGCCGATATCAAACCCTATATGCGGATTTTCCGTGTGCCGGTGCGTTTTCAGCAGCCTGCGAGCGGCGTGGTCCTGCATCCGCACGATCTCGACGCGCCGCTCAAAAGCGCCGACACCCAGCTTGCACGGCTGATGGAGCGCCACGCCACCGACCTCATTTCGCGCGATACCGTGCCCCACAATCTCGTCGATCAGGTTCGCGATCTCGTCACGCGGCGGCTCGCGCGCGAGAAGCTCGTGGTCGCCGATATCGCGCGCGATCTTGGACTCTCGAACCGCTCCTTGCAGCGCCATCTCGCGGAAGCGGGCACTTCCGTGCGCGAGATCATTCGCGACGAGCGCCAGCGCAGCGTGGCCGTGCTGCGCGATCAGGAGGGCATGACGAACGCAGCGGTCGCGCGTGCGGTCGGTTATGCCGACGCCACTGTGCTCTGGCGCGCCACGCGCAACTGGGCGCTGCCGGAAAAATAACGTTCCTCTGCGCGTCGAAACGGGTTGACAAACAGAAAGCTGTGCCGCGTGCGAGCGTGTTTCGACCGTTCCGTTCATTGATTCGTCATCCGAATCAAATTCGGCATTTTTGCCTCGTTAAGTAAAAACCCGCAGGGGTATTGGCGCACTTTATCGAAAATTTGGCGCGGAAAGCCAGGTCGCCGGATTTTTTAGCTGCCTACCATGCGCTCCAATCGATTCACGAAATGGCATCGCGAATGCCGTCCGCGAGATTCGATTCCCCGAGCGCCAGGGCACGCGGTTCCCATCGTGTCGTATGGCGAATGACAGTCCAGACACCAGCAGAGGCAACGATGAACGAACCGTTTTCAACCGCCGGCCTCGTCGGCGATGACGCCGCAGACGCCTCGGCGCCGCAGCGCAGCCGCCTCGGCCTGTGGCAGATCGTGTTTCTCGTGATTTCGGCGGCCGCGCCGCTGACCGGCATGCTGGGCGCGGTGCCGCCTGCCATCAGCCTCGGCAACGGCGCGGGCATTCCGGGCGCGTTCGTGATCGCGGGCGTGGTGCTGCTCGTGTTCAGCGTGGGCTTCGCGTCGATGAGCCGCCACATCGTGCGCGCCGGTGCGTTTTACGCCTACATCACGGCGGGTTTCGGGCGACCGCTCGGCATGGCGGGCGCGCTCGTCGCGCTGCTGTCGTACACCTGCATCCAGATCGCGCTCTACGGCCTGTTTGGATTTTTCTGCACCGTCGTGCTCGGCCCGATGCTGCATAGCGCGCTGCCGTGGTACGCGTATTCGCTCGCCTGTCTCGCCGTCGTGCAGATCACGGGATTGCGCGGCATCGATCTCAACAGCCGTCTGCTCGGCGTGCTGATGTGCCTCGAAATGGGCATTCTGCTGGTGCTCTCGCTCGCCATCGTGATGCATCACGGCGGTCCCGATGGACTCACGCTCGCACCGTTCGCACCGAAGCACGTTTTCAGCGGCCATATGGGCATTGCGGTGATGTTCGCGCTCGCATCGTTCATCGGTTTCGAGGCGACGGCCATCTACGGCAAGGAATGTCGCGATCCGAAAGTGACGGTGCCGCGCGCGACTTATGTGTCGGTGTCGTTGATTCTGGTGTTCTTCGCGTTCGTCACGTGGGCCATCGTGTGCGCCTATGGCTTGAAAGACGTGGCCGATGTCGCGACGAAACAGCCCGGCGACTTCTGGTTCATGCAATCGGCGAAATATCTCGGCGGCACGATGACGACCGCGATGAGCCTGTTGCTGCTCTCCAGTATTTTCGCGAGCCTGCTGTCGTTTCACAACACGATCGTGCGCTACATCCACGCGCTGTCGGTCGAAGGTCTGCTGCCCGCGAAACTCGATCGCCTGCATCCGAAGTACGGTTCGCCGTATCTCGCGAGCTATCTGCAAACGCTGTCCGTGCTGGTGCCGATCGGCATCTTCGTGATGGTGGGCGCGGACCCGTTCAATATCGTCTTTAGCTGCACGTCGGCGTTGGGCACGATCGGCATCGTCATGTTGCAGGCAGTGACGAGCTTCGCCGTGGTCGCCTATTTTCGCGCGACGAAAAAGGACACGCGCTTCTGGCACGCACTCGCGGCGCCGGTATTGGGCGGCATCGGCCTGCTGTGGATCGGCTTCGTGCTGATCGGCAATCTGGACGCGCTCTCGGGCTCCGATAGCGCCATCGTGCGCGCGTTTCCGTGGATCGTGCTCGCGGTCGCCGTGTTCGGCATCGCGCTGGGCTTCGCGCTCAAGCGTGCGCGCCCCGACATCTACGCGCGCTTCGGGCAGTAGCAAGCAGGGCGAGGGCGCATTCTCCGCGCCTCGCTCAAAGCTTCATTCAGCACTACCTCCAGCAGTCAACTCTGGCAGCAGCTACGCGGGCGGCGTGTGCGAACGACACACGCCGTGGCCCGGTCGCGTCCGGCGCATGACGGCCCGCGCGATCTCTCACTTCAAAAAGACAACGACATGGCAGATCTTTTCGTCAAGCGCGCGGCGCTGGCGCTGGCTTCGTGCACCCTCGCGATCGGCGCGCACGCGCAATCTTCCGTCACGCTGTACGGCACCGTGGATGCGGGCATCGTCTATTCGACGAACCAGCAAACCACGCACGCCGATGGCAGCACCGACGGCCACTCGAACTGGCAACTGAGCGGCGGCAATCTCGTGCCGTCGCGCTGGGGTCTCACGGGCAGTGAAGACATCGGCGGCGGCACGACGGTGAATTTCACGCTGGAAAACAGCCTGTTTACGCAGAACGGCGCGATGCTGCAAAGCGGCACGCTGTTCAATCGCAATGCGTGGGTGGGCGTCGCGAACGCGAACTACGGCACGCTCACGCTGGGGCGTCAGTACGATCCGTTTTCCGATTATCTGGGCGCGTATGCGTCGAGCAATAACTGGGCAACGCTTTACGGTTCGCATTTCGGCGACGTCGATAACCTCAACGAAGCGTTCAACTTCAATAACTCGATCAAATATCTGAGCCCGAGTTTCGGCGGCCTGACCGTGGGCGGCTTATTCAGCCTCGGCGGCATCGCCGGTGACTTTTCGCGCAATCGCGGCTGGTCGCTCGCGGCCAATTACGCGCACGGTCCGCTGTCGCTGTCGGCGGGCTATCTGCAATTGCATAATCCCTTGCAGGCGGCATTGGGTGGCGAGAGCGGCTATATCGGCGACTTCAGTTGCGCGAATGCCGACGCCTCGTACTGCGAATTGCAGAATGCGGAGAAGATCGATATCTGGGGCGCGGGCGGTTCGTATGTCGTCGGTCCGGTGACGGTGGCGCTGAGCTATACGCACACGCGGCTGTCGCAAAGCCAGTACTTCGCGAGCGCCGCGCAACCGCAAGGCGCGAATATCTCATTCGATATCGCGGAGTTGAATACGATGTGGCAATACTCGCCCGCGCTGCAATTCGGCTTTGCGTATATTTTCAACGATGCCCATCCGGGCGACAGTTCGTCGACGCGCGTGCATCAGATCAATCTCGGCGCGGTCTATAACCTCTCCAAGCGCACCGCGCTCTATGCGGTGGCGATCGGCCAGAAGTCGTCGGGCGCGGGCATCGGAATCGACGCATCGACTGGCGCATCGCGCAATCTCGCGCAGATTCCGAACCTCGTGAATTCGGACACCGACAAGCAACTCGCGGTGATCGCCGGGATCCGCCACAACTTCTGAGCGAAGGCGCGCGCGGGCGCGCTGCGTTGCAGTGCGCAAAGAGACGCGAGGCGGGCCGGGCCACGCGGGGCGGTGCCTGGCCGCTTCGCGCGCCCGGCGGACGGAACGGCGCTAGAATGGTCCGGTCCGCTTTCCGCGTGAGCCCTCGCATGAAAGTTGCCCTGTTCGTCCCGTGTTTCATCGACGCGTTCTACCCCGAAGTGGGGATCGCCACGCTCGAATTGCTGGAGCGGCTCGGCTGCGAGGTCGAGTATCCGCTCGAGCAGACCTGCTGCGGCCAGCCGATGGCCAACAGCGGCGCGCAGGCCGACGCCGCGGGCGCGGAACGCGTGTTCGTGCGCGCCTTCGCGGGCTACGATCATATCGTCGGGCCGTCGGCGAGCTGCGTGAATCACGTGCGCGACCATCTCACCGCCATCGAACAGACCGACGAAGTGCGCCACGTGCGCGCCAACACGTACGAGCTGGTCGAATTCCTGCATGACGTGCTCGGCGCGCGCGATTTTCCGTGGGCCGAATTTCCGTGGCGCGTGGGCTTGCACAATAGCTGCAGCGCGCTGCGGCATCTGCACGAAGCGTCGATGTCCGAAATCGCCGGCGCGCCGTTTTCGAAACCGCTCGCGCTGCTGCAACACATCAAGGGCATCGAGTTCGTGCAGCCCAAACGTCCCGACGAATGCTGCGGTTTCGGCGGCACATTCGCGGTGACGGAAGAAGCGGTTTCGGTGCGCATGGGCCAGGACAAGATCGTCGATCATGTGAGCGCGGGCGCGCAGTACATCGTTTCGGGCGACATGTCGTGCCTCATGCACCAGCAAGGCTGCGCCGAGCGCATGAAGGCCGACGTGCGTTTCATCCACATCGCCCAGGTGCTCAACGGAGCGCGCGCATGAGCTCCGGTTCCGCCACCAAATCGAATCCGAATCCGAATCCGAGCGTGAGTCCGCTTGAACCGCCGCGTCACGCAAACGCGAATTCGGGAAAGCGCGTCGAGCATGCGAAACTCGCGGGCTCGTTTCTCGCGCATCCCGAACACGTCGACTTTCACGACAAACGACTCTGGGATCTGCGCACGAAACGCGACGCCCAGGCGCATGCAATTCCCGAATGGGAAACGCTGCGCACGCTCGCTTCGCAGATCAAGGCGCACACGCTTTCGCATCTGGCCGATTATCTCGACCAGTTCACGCGCGTGGCCGAAGCGAATGGCGTGAAAGTCCATTTTGCCGATACAGCGGGCGAGCATAACGAAACGGTTTTCCGCATTCTCAGCGAACGCGGCATTACGGCGCTGGTGAAAAGCAAGTCGATGCTCACCGACGAATGCGAGATGCGCCCTTATCTGGAACAGCGCGGTATTGCGGTGATGGAAACCGATCTCGGCGAGCGCATCCAGCAACTCGACCAGCAACCGCCGAGCCATATCGTCGTGCCCGCCGTGCATAAATTGCGCGACGACGTAGCGCAGGTCTTCGGCCGAACCATCGGCACCGATCCGCACAACAACGATATTCATTATCTGGCCGAAAGCCAGCGGATGAATACGCGTCCGTGGTTCGTGCGCGATCGCACGGCGGGCATGACGGGCTGCAATTTCGCGGTGGCGGAAACCGGCACGGTGGTGGTGTGCACGAATGAAGGGAACGCCGATCTCTCGGCCAATGTGCCGCCCATTCATATCGTGTCGATGGGCATCGAGAAATTGATTCCGCGTCTTTCCGATCTCGGTGTGTTTATCCGCATGCTTTCGCGCAGCGCGCTCGGTTCGCCGATCACGCAATACACCTCGCATTTCCGCGCGCCGCGCGAAGGCGCCGAACTGCATTTCGTGCTCGTCGATAATGGCCGCAGCGCGCGGCTCGCGATGCCCGACTTCTGGTATTCGCTCAAATGCATTCGCTGTGGCGCGTGCATGAATACGTGTCCGGTTTATCGGCGCAGCGGCGGGCTGTCTTATGGCAGCACCTACGCGGGACCGATTGGCGCGATCATCAATCCCACTTTCGATCTGAAACGATTCAGCGCGTTGCCGTTTGCGTCGACGCTCAATGGCAGTTGCACCAACGTGTGCCCCGTGAAAATCAATATTCACGAACAGATTTATCAATGGCGCGAAGTCATCGCCGCTCAACATGCGGTGCCGTTCGTGAAGCAGGAAGTGCTCAAAATGGCGGGCAAGCTGCTCGCGAGTCCGAAGCTCTATCGCACGGCCGTGAGTTCGCTCGATGGCGCGTTGCGGCGTCTGCCGAATTTCGTGCTGTATAACCCGCTGAATATCTGGGGACGTCAACGCACGCTGCCGCAGGCGCCATCCACGACGTTTCATGCGTGGTATCGCAAACACCGTGGCAAGGGAGGCGGCGATGGCCAGTCGTGAGAGCTTTCTGGCGCGTGTGCGCGCGGCGCAACCGGCCGCCGAACCGCTGCCCGAAGTGCCGCGCTTCGATGCGCCGCCGGGCGACGTGCGCGAGCGTTTCGTCGCGGGCCTCACGCTGATGGGCGGAAAGACCGCGCAGGTCGCATCGGGCGACGAGGTGCTCGCGCAGATTCAGGCGCGCTTCGGCGCGGACGTGTCCATCGTGTCCAGCACGCCCGAAGTGCCGGGCACGCGCGCGATCGATGCAGGCACGCCGCCCACCTCGCTCGAAGACGTGCAGGTGGGCGTGGTGCGCGCGCGCTTCGGCGTGGCGGAAACGGGTTCGGTGTGGCTGAGCGAGCGCGAATACGGCGTGAATGCGCTCGGCTATCTCGTGCAGCATCTTTATGTGCTGCTCGATCCCGCTGCGGTCGTGGCGGGTTTGCAGGACGCGTATTGGCGCGACGACTTCCGTCACGCGCGCTATGCGGTGCTGGTCACGGGGCCGTCCGCGACCGCCGATATCGAGGGCGTGCTCATTCAGGGCGCGCAAGGGGTGAGATCGCTGACCGTCGTGTGGTTGCCCGCGCCGTGACGGTGCCGCGCGCGCTCGACACGCACGACAGTGAGGCGATCTTGCAAGCCGGGCAGTCACGCGAGCGACGATGGTCATCCACATTCTTCTACTGAGCGGTTTTTTGCTGGCGAGCATCGCGCTGGTGCAGGCGGTGAGCCTGCGTTTCGCGCTGTCCGAATCCGTGCTGCTCGCGGCGTGGGGTTTTGCGCTCGGCGGCATCTATATGGCGAGCGGCGATCTGTGGCCGCAACTCGCGTCGAGCTTCGTCACGCCCGCGCTCGCGCCGCGTCTGCCGCCCGAAGCCTATCTCTGGATCTTCCTGCCGCTGCTGCTGTTCCAGGCCGCGCTCAGCGTGAACGTGCGCGAGATGCTAGGCGACGCCGCGCCCATTCTGCTGCTCGCGGTCGTCGCCGTGTTCGTGGCGACGGCGATGGTGGGCGGCGGCATCGGACTCACGGGACTCGGGCCGGTCACCGACGGCCTGCTGCTCGGCGCGATGGTCGCCACCACCGATCCTTCTGCGGTGCTCGCCGTGTTCCGCGAAGTGGGCGCGCCCGCGCGCCTCGTGCGGCTCGTGGAAGGCGAGAGCCTGCTCAACGACGCGGCCGCGATCGCCATCGCGAGTGTGCTGATCGCCGCCATCACCGGCGATGCCGCCGCGGCCACGGCGGG
>NZ_JAAGPN010000287.1:0-10109 GCF_017104805.1 Paraburkholderia sp. Ac-20347
CGCGGCGCCGCCGGTCGCGGGCCTTGCTGTCGAGAGCGACGCCTACACCACGCTGCTCGGCGCACACGGCGGCGAGCCGGGCGTGGTGGTCGCGCTCGGCACCGGCAGCGTCGCGGCGGCGCTCGACGCGCGCGGCGAGTGCCGAATCGCAGGCGGCTTCGGCTTTCCTTCCGGCGACGAAGCGAGCGGCGCGTGGTTCGGTCTGCGTGCGATCGTCTGGGCGCAGCAGTCGCTCGACGGACGCGTCGAGCCCGACGCGCTGTCTCAGGCGCTACTCGCGCAGACGCAATCGCGCGACCGCGAGAGTCTGATCGTCTGGCTGTGCGCGGCCAATCAGACCGCTTACGCGAGCCTCGCGCCCGTGGTGCTCGCGCATCGCGAGCATCCGTTCGTGCGCAAACTGCTCGCTGAAGCCGGTGAAGCTGTCGCGCGTCTGATCACTGCGCTCGATCCGGCCGCGTCGCTGCCCGCCGCGCTCGCGGGCGGCCTTGGTCAGCCGTTGCGCGAATGGGTGCCGCAAGCCGTGCGCGAACGTCTGCGTGCGCCGCTTGCCGACTCCGCGAGCGGCGCGTTGCGGCTTGCGCAGCGCGAAGCGGTCCGGCTTGGGCGTGTCTGAATGCGCCTGAATCGGGTCGAATCCGCTCGAACCTGGTTGAGCGCGCGGCGCGTGCAGCGCGCTGGTTCTCGCCGAGCCGCCGCCACGCCGCCAGGCACAAGGTGCTAGCATTCAGGGTTTCCCCGCTCACCGCCAGAATCGCCATGTACAAGGTCATCGCAACCGATCTCGACGGAACGCTGCTCAACGCCGACCATCAGGTCGATCCGTTCACGGTTGCCACGCTGCAAACGCTCGACGCCCAGGGCATCCGGTTCATCATCGCGACCGGCCGCCATTATTGCGATGTCGCGGCCATTCGCGGCGTGCTGGGCGTGCCCGCGTATCTGATCACCTCGAACGGCGCGCGCGTGCACGCTCCCGACGACGCGCTGATTCACGCGAGCAATCTGCCCGAGCCGATGATCCGACGGCTCGTTGCGCCCGATACCGTGGGCGCGCATGGCCGCGTGATCGTGAGCCTCTACACCGACAAGGAATGGTTCATCGACCGCGACGCGCGCGAACTGCTCGCGTTCCATCAGGACTCGGGTTTCACGTATCGCGTGACGGACGACCTCGCCTCGCTCGGCGGCGCGGGCATTGCGAAAGCCTTGTATATCGGCGATCCGGCCGATCTCGCGCACGTGCGCAGCAGCCTCGAGCGCGAGTTCGGCGACGCGCTCTACATCACCTACTCGCTGCCCGATTGTCTCGAAGTGATGGTGGCCGGCGTGTCGAAGGGCCGTGCGCTGCGCGTGGTGCTCGAGCGCCTCAATGAGCAGGCCGCGCGCTGCGTTGCGTTCGGCGACAACATGAACGACATCGACATGCTCGAAACGGCCGGTCATCCGTTCATGATGAACAACGCGAATCCCGATCTGATCACGCGCCTGCCGCAGGTGCCGCGCATCGGCAATAACTTCGAAGCGGGCGTGGCGCATCATCTGCGCAAGCTGTTCGCGATCGAAGACGAAATCGCGCGCTGATTTCGGCGCGTATTTCGGCGCGCATTTCAGCGTTATTTTTTTCGCGATTTCCACGGATGTCGGCATTGCCGATGTAAAGGCGCGGCGTTGAAGAATGCGGCGCCTTTACAGATGTTATTGCGACGCGGGCAGCATCGCGCACGGGCAGTCGTCGGCGCGTCCATCCAGACCTTCGTGGTCGTGCGCAAAACTCGCGCGCGGCTGCTCACCGCTCCAGTCGATACGCACGACGTAGATGCTGTCGAAATCGGCGCTCTTCCATTTCGGCACGTCGGCCGCCGCGCCACCGTGTTCCGCCACGATCTTGCGCACGAGCGATTCGATCTCGTGATGTTCCCAGCCGATTAGCACGGTGCGTTTGTTCCACGCCGGATCGAGCAGCGTCTTTTCGAGCGCGTCGGTGTGCGAATGGCCGTAGGGCGTTTGAATCGGCAAGCCGAACTGGATGGCGGTCGGTTCGACGGTCGCGAGCGGACGCACGTAGTAGTAAGCGTGGCCGCGATCGTCCTTCTGCTCGCCCGGATCCGGCGCGAACACGGCGTCGGGCTTGCCGTATTTCGCGGCGATCACCGCGGGCAACGCGAGCGCCCGATTCAATCCTTTGCAATTGAGCTGGCCGAGACCCGCGTCGGGCTTCTCGCCGTGACGCACGAAGATCAGCGTCTCGACGTTCTGGCTGGTTTTTGCCTGGGCGCTGCTTGCGCCCGCGAGTGCGGTCACGGCCATGGCCGCGACGATCGCGCAGTTTTTCGCACGGTGCGCCAGCGTCGAATATCGTGAATGCGTCATGACGGGCGCCTTGATTTCGGGGTGATCGGGTCGTCCGATTCTAGCCGAGCCAACGAAAACGGGCGCCGCAGCGCCCGTGATCGTCGCATGCGGGCGTGGGCCCGCACATGGCGTGACAGCGTTCGATCAGGCGTCGCGGCGACCCGCGATCAGCGGATACACCACGCCCGCGATCACCGCACCGATGATCGGCGCGACCCAGAACAGCCAGAGTTGCGAGATGGCTTCGCCGCCCACGAAGAGCGCCGGGCCGGTCGAGCGCGCCGGGTTCACCGAGGTGTTCGTGACGGGAATCGAAATCAGGTGGATGAGCGTAAGGCACAGGCCGATCGCGATCGGCGCGAAGCCGGCGGGCGCGCGCTTGTCGGTCGCGCCGAGAATCACGAACAGGAAGAACGCGGTCATGACGACTTCGCAGACGAAGGCGGCGGTGAGCGAGTAATGACCCGGCGAGTGGTCGCCGTAACCGTTGGTGGCGAAGCCGCTGGCGACGAGGTCGAAGCCCGGCTTGCCGGAGGCGATGCACGCAATGACCGCTGCACCGATCGTTGCGCCGATGACCTGCGCGACGATGTACGGCACGAGGTCGCGCACCGGAAAGCGGCCCGCAACCGTGAGACCGACGCTGACGGCCGGGTTCAGGTGGCAGCCCGAGATATGGCCGATGGCGAATGCCATCGTGAGCACCGTGAGGCCGAACGCGAGCGCGACGCCGACGAAACCGATGCCGAGGCCGTGAACCGGGCCCGCGAAGCTGGCGGCGAGCACCGCGCTGCCGCAGCCGCCGAGTACGAGCCAGAACGTGCCGAACATCTCGGCGAAAAGCCGTTTGGATAAGTGCATTGTGTGACGCCTCAATAAGTCATTTGATGGGGCCGCTTATTGCACCGGCTCCAGGAAATGCCAGATTCTAGGCAGTCGCGTAAAGAGTGGGTGTCAAGGATTGTCAATTCTGATGTAATTGTTCTCATTATTGCGACAGATGCGTTCCGAATTTCATCAACTGCGTCGAATGGCTATTTATCGAATATCGCTATAAAACAGTATTAATAGCGATTGCTAATTCGACGCATTGCGTCTAATCTCCGTTCGAGTCGGTTACATTGACAAAGAAGGGGGGGGAGGGAAAAATGTCGCAATATTCAGAACTCAAAGCACAGATCGCCCGTCTGCAGGAACAGGCAGACGAGGCGCGGCGTACCGAAATCTCGGACGTCATCAACATGATCCGCGAGAAGATCGCGGAGTATGGGCTGTCCGCGCAGGACCTCGGCTTCGCCGTGGCCGCCCGGCGCGGACGCCCGCCCAAGAAGGCTCCGCTGCCGCCGCGCTATCAGGATCCGAAGTCCGGCGCCACGTGGAGCGGGCGCGGCAAGCCGCCGAAATGGATCGCGGGCAAGAACCGCGAGCGTTATCTGATCGCGTGATTGTGAGGGCGGCGGATCGCCCACGCGATCGCCGCCGCATCGTTGTTGTATCGCTGTCGCATTGTCATATTCGCTTATCCAATAAAAAGAGCCGCATGATCCATGCGGCTCTTTTTTTGCGACTAGCGGTAAACCACGGCTAATGCTCGTTGGCAATCGTTCATGCAAAGCGCAATTACGCATCGCGCAAACGATTCACTTTGCGTTTTCTCACCCTTTCCGGTCATTTATCTCAGAAAGAGGCATGCAAGTTGATTAGCCTCCCGCGGCGACTCGGCGCAGCATCGGACGGCGAGCCGCTTCGATCAGTGTCGAATAGCTTTCGAGATAATTACTGGCCATGGTGTGCGAAGTGAAACGACGTTCGAATTCCGCGCGAATGGCTTCGCGCGAGAGCGAGTCGATGTTTTGCAGCGCGGCCACGGCGCCCTGTGCGTCTTCGCAGATAAAACCGGTCACGCCCGGCTCGATCACCTCGGGCACCGAGCCGCGGTTGAACGCGATCACCGGCGTGCCGCACGCCATCGCCTCGATCATCACGAGACCGAACGGCTCCGACCAGTCGATCGGGAACAGCAGCGCCTTTGCGCCGGAGAGGAACTCGGGCTTCTGCGCTTCGTTGATCTCGCCGACGAACTCCACGTGCGCCTGCGAAAGCAGCGGCTCGATTTCGGTCTTGAAGTAATCCTGGTCGACCTTGTCGACCTTCGCGGCGATCTTCAGCGGCAGGCCCGAGAGCGCGGCGATCTTGATGGCCGTGTCCACGCGCTTTTCCGGGCAGATGCGGCCCAGAAACGCGAGGTACTCGGGCTTTTTGTCGGTGCGCGGCGTGAGCAGATCCTTCGGCAGGCCGTGATAGATCGTGTTCAGCCAGTTCGCCTGATGCAGCGGCTGACGCTGGGAGTCCGAGATGGAAATCACCGGCGCTTCCGGGAACGAGTCGAACACCGGCTGCAGTTCCGGCAGGTCGAGGCGGCCGTGCAGCGTGGTGACGAACGGCGTGTCGAGCGTCGAGAACAGCGGGAACGGCAGGTAGTCGAGGTGGAAGTGCAGCACGTCGAACTCGTGGGCCATGCGCCGCACGCGTTCGAGCAGCACGATGTGCGGCGCGAGCGCGTCGCGCACGGTCGGGTCCAGGCGCAGGGCGCGCGGCCACGCGGCCTCGAGCTTCGCCGAGGTGACCGAATCGCCGCTGGCGAACAGCGTCACGTCGTGGCCGAGGTCGACGAGCGCTTCGGTCAGATAGGACACGACGCGCTCGGTGCCGCCGTAGAGCTTCGGCGGAACGGCTTCGTAAAGTGGCGCAATTTGGGCGATTCGCATAGGTCTGATCTCCTTGGCAAAGACCGCGTGAAATGCGTCTGTTGAACGCGGTCACTGCGGTGGTCATGCGGTTTGGGGTTATCCCTGAGTCCGATTATGAAGATTTGAGTGCGCGTGACGAGTTGTTTTGCAATCACTTAATGTTGTTACAGCGGGAAACACCGCTGGTAAGCACGCGTTGCAAAGCGTGACGCGCGAAGCGCTGCGAATGAGCAAGTTGCATACCCGGAAAAATCAATGGGTTCCGGCCCTGTGAAATAAAGCCGAATGACCGTGCACATCTCTGTTACGCGTCAATGAATTCGCTTTTATAATCTGCAGAGGAATGCGGCTGTTATGCCAATAACATCGTTAGTTGCCCTTCCTCTCTCCCCTTTTGCATCTTTGTCAGAAAAACACCTACACATTAAGCGGTGTTTTTCTCGCGTCTCGTCGCGGTATCCTTCCGATTTTCATTTGGGGCCACCCTAGCCACAATGCGGGGACGACCACTAAACGGGCCGTTCGCCTCGCCTTGCGCTGTCCGCGCTGCGTCGAACGAGCAAACGTTTCCGCACCAGGCCTGACCAGCCGCTACGTTTCGAATTCGGGGGTATCCATGAGCGCGACGACGCAAAGCGACATGCTCAGCGAGATCAAGGAAGTGAATCTGTCGTACCTGTTGCTCGCGCAACGTCTGTTGCGCGAAGACCGGCCGACGGGCATGTTCCGTATGGGCATCTCGGAGCAGCTGGCCGACGTGCTGGCCAATCTCACCTTCGCGCAGACGGTGCGCCTCGCCGCATCGAATCAACTGCTGTGCCGCTTCCGCTTCGACGATCACGCCATCCTTGGCGCACTCGCCGACAAGGGCAAAGCCGCGCAAACGCATTCCGCCATCCTCATGGCCGGCCAGGGCGTCGAGCAGGTCAACTGACCTGCCGCCCGGCTCACCTCGCGGCCCGCTGGCGCCGCGCCCATCCAGGATCCACGCGTGATCCATTCGGGGGTCTATGGCGACACTAACGGCGACGCATGCCGCGGCAGGCGCAGTCTCTCAGGCTGCGCCCTGTGCACTGCTGGATTCCGCGGCCGGTTCCGCGGACACGAACATCAGCATCAGCGACACCCAGCAGGACAGCGGCACACCCGCGGCGAAGCCGTCCACCAAAACCGCGACGAAGGGCGCCACTAAGGGCACAACCCGCGGCGCGCCGCGCAGTGTCGTGCTCGAGGTCAAGGAAATCGCGCTGGCGATCGAAATGATCGAACTCGGTGCACGCCTGCAAATGCTCGAAGCGGAAACCTCGCTGTCGCGCGACCGCCTGATCCGTCTGTACAAGGAAGTGAAGGGCGAGTCGCCGCCCAAGGGCATGCTGCCGTTCTCGACCGACTGGTTCATGACGTGGCAGCCCAACGTGCATTCCTCGCTGTTCTACAACACGTTCCTGTTCATGAGCGGACAAGGGCGCTGCGACACCGTGCGCGCGATCGTGAAGAGCTACCGGCTCTATCTCGAACACATGCGTCTGCACGACGAAGAGCCTGCGCTGAGCCTCACGCGCGCCTGGACGCTGGTGCGCTACTTCGCGTCCGGACTGTTGCAGCTGACGTCGTGTTCGCGCTGCGGCGGCCGCTTCGTCGCGCACGCGCACGATCCGCAACGCGGCTTCGTCTGCGGGCTGTGCCAGCCGCCTTCGCGCGCGGGGCGCACGCGCCGCAACGCCGAAGCGGTCCACGCTTCCTGAGTGCGGGTGCGCGCGTGCTTCGGCCCGATCCCGCGCATCCGGAAATGGCGACAGATTGTCGCTGCGCGCAACGTGCGGCGCTGTCGCACGGTTCGACGCGCTTTTCGTCCCGCCTTTCATCCCGCTCCGTTCCGCCGTTTCATCCCCCGCCGCCCGCTCCGCGCGGCGCGCTCCGGCGGTCCGGCCCTCCAACGTTTGCGTCTGCGAGGGCCGCGTGCGGATCCAATCCCAAAGTTTTTCGCACTGGTGCCGTAAACCCAACTAAGGGCGCGGGCCAATGACGGTCCGCGGCGCATTCTTCCAGTGAGGGTCCGGCAGTGCTGATTATCGTGGGAACACTCGTGACGTTGTTGTCGGTCTTCGGCGGCTATGCGATGGAGGGCGGCCATCTCGGCGCGCTCATGCAGCCCGTGGAAGTGCTGATGATCGCCGGTGCGGGCGTCGGCGCGTTCATTCTCGGCAACGGCATCAAGACCATCAAGGCCACGCTCGGCGTCCTTCCGACGCTCTTCAAGGGCGCGAAGTACAACAAGGACGTCTACATGGAGCTGCTCGCGCTGCTCTATGTCCTGCTCGCGAAGGCGCGCAAGGAAGGGACGCTCACGCTCGAAGCGGATATCGACGATCCGCAGAAGAGCCCGATCTTCACGCAGTACCCGAAGATCCTGGCCGACAAGCACATCGTCGAATTCCTGAGCGATTACCTGCGTCTGATGGTCGGCGGCAACATGAACGCTTTCGAGATCGAAAGCCTCATGGACGAGGAAATCGAAACGCATCACGCCGAAGGCGAAGCGCCCGCGCACGCGCTCTCGAAGGTGGGCGACGCGATGCCGGCGTTCGGTATCGTGGCCGCGGTGATGGGCGTGGTGCACACGATGGCGTCGGCCGACAAGCCGCCCGCGGTGCTCGGCGAGATGATCGCCCAGGCGCTCGTCGGCACCTTCCTCGGCATTCTGCTTTCGTACGGTCTGATCGGCCCGCTCGCCTCGCTCGCCGAGCAGCGCGTGACCGAATCGACCAAGATGTTCCAGTGCATCAAGGTGACGATTCTCGCGAGCCTGAACGGCTACGCGCCGGCGATCGCCGTGGAATTCGGCCGCAAGGTGCTGTTCTCGACCGAGCGCCCGTCGTTCTCCGAACTGGAAGAACACGTGCGCCGCGTCAAGGCGAAATAAGGCGGGCGGCCCGATGAGCAACAACAAGGACCGCGCCATTGTCGTGAAGCGCGTCGCCCCGAAAAAGGGCGGCCACCACGGCGGTGCATGGAAGCTGGCCTACGCGGACTTCATGACCGCGATGATGGCGTTCTTCCTGCTGATGTGGCTGCTCAGCTCGGCCTCGACGGTGCAGTTGAAGGGCATTGCCGACTACTTCAACCAGCCGCTCAAGGTCACGCTCTGGGGCGGCGACCGCAGCGCGGAAGATTCGTCGATCGTGAAGGGCGGCGGGCGCGACATCTCCTCGCAGGACGACGGCGTCACGCGTCGCAGCGACGGCATGACCTCGCGCACCGACCGCAACACGGTCAAGCACAACGACGACGAAGCGTCGAAGACGCAGCAAGGCTCGCTCGAGCGCCAGGAACAGGTGCGCCTGCACGATCTGCAGGTGAAGCTGATGGCGGCGATCGAGGCGAATCCGGTGCTGCGCCAGTTCAAGCAGCAGATCCGCATCGATTCGACGCTGCAGGGCCTGCGCATCGAGATCGTCGACTCGCAGAAGCGGCCGATGTTCGCGACGGCGCGCGACGTGGTCGAGCCGTACATGCGCGACATCCTGCAGGCGATCGGCAAGACGCTCAACGACGTGCCCAACCGCATCGTCGTGCAAGGCCACACCGACGCCGTGCCGTACGCGGGCGGCGAGAAAGGCTATAGCAACTGGGAACTGTCGGCGGACCGCGCGAACGCGTCGCGCCGCGAGCTGATCGCGGGCGGCATGGACGAAGCGAAGGTGCTGCGCGTACTGGGTCTCGCGTCGACGCAGAACCTGAACAAGGCCGATCCGCTCGATCCCGAGAACCGCCGCATCAGCATCATCGTATTGAACAAGAAGTCGGAAGAGGCGTTGATGCACGACGACTCGACCACGACCACGCTCTCCGACGACGCGGCGGGCTCCGGCAAGGCGTTGTCTGCAGGCGCGCTGATGTCGGGCGGCCCGGCTGGCGGCTCGGCCGGTTCGGCAAACAGCACCGCGCCGGCGCCGCAGAAGCTGCCGCCGCTGCTGTCGGCAGCGCCGGCGGCGAAACCGGTGGCGGCCGTCGCACCACCCGCGCCGAATGTAGCACCGGCGGTCGCACCCGAGCTGGCGCCTGCGTTGCCCGCCAGGTCGGAGGCGCCGTGAGGCCGGGGAACGATAACAACGGGACAACGGCGGCGTGGCAAGCGCGAACGAGGAACGGATGATCCGAAATATTCTGGCGATCGACGATTCGGCGTCCATGCGGGAGATCCTGCGTGCGGCGTTCGGCTCGGCGGGTTACGAGGTGACGGTGGCCAACGACGGCGAGGACGGTCTCGAGCATGCGCTCGCGCAGCGTTTCGACCTCGTGCTCACCGACCTGTACATGCCGCGCATGGGCGGGCTCGACCTGATCAAGCGTTTGCGCGACAACCCGTCGTACCAGGAAACGCCGATCCTCGTCTTGACCACGGAGTCGGATGAAGGCTTCAAGGCGGCCGTTCGCGAGGCAGGCGCGACCGGCTGGATCGAAAAACCGGTGGACCCGGAGCTGCTCGTCGATCTGGCGAGCGCGCTCGGCGAACCGAACACATGACATGAGGCGCGCTGCGGCGGTCGGTTTGCACTGCCAACGGCAGACGCAGCGGCCACCCACGCATTAATCGCGGTGAAAGAGCAATGACTCTCGACATCACTCAGTTCTATCAGACGTTTTTCGACGAGGCGGACGAGCTGCTCGCGCAGATGGAGCAGCTTCTCCTGAACCTGAACGTCGGCCGCCCCGATCCCGAAGATCTGGCGGCGATCTTCCGCGCGGCGCACTCGATCAAGGGTGGCGCGGCGACGTTCGGCTTCACGGCGCTCACCGAGACGACCCACATCCTGGAGTCGCTGCTCGATCGCGCGCGCAACAACGAACTCGTACTGCGCAAGGACATGATCGACACGTTCCTTGAAACCAAGGACGTGCTTTCCGACCAGCTCGCCGCCTACCGCGCGAGCGCCGAGCCCGACGCGGCGGCCGCAGCGGCCGTGTGCGCGAAGCTCGAGCGTCTCTACGCGGAAAGCCGCG
>NZ_JAAGPN010000288.1:0-9727 GCF_017104805.1 Paraburkholderia sp. Ac-20347
CCGCCGGCGCCACCGTCGTACCACCCGACGCAAGCCTCGCCCTTGCGCCTCGCCGCGGCGGCCGCCTGCCCGCGCCACCAGCATCCAAAGCCCGCCATCACGCAGGTCGCGACGATGCCGAGCCCCGGCGCCGCGAACGGCGTCGTGCCGAAGAACGGCATCGGAATCGCGTTTTGCAGCGCGGGCGTGCCGGGCAGCGCGGACATCGTGAACGTGGCCGTGCCGAGCATGATCGTCGCGGGCGTCAGGCGGCGCGGAATATTCGCGGAGCGGAACAGCGCCTGCGCCATCGGCGCGAGCACGAAGAACGCCACGAAGAGGCTCACGCCGCCGTAAGTCACGAGCGCGCCGCCGAGCACCACGGCCACCAGCGCGTGACGCGTGCCAAGCTTGTCGATCATGAATTGCGCGACCGCGTCGACCGAACCGCTGTCCTCCATCAGCTTGCCGAACAGCGAGCCGAGCAGAAACAGCGGAAAGAACTGCGCGAGAAAACGGCCCGTACTGAGCATGAAGGTCTGCGTCCAGTGCGCGAGCACGGGCTGCCCCGAGATCAGCGCGGCGAGCATCGCGCAGAGCGGCGCGAGCAGCAGCACGCTCCAGCCGCGATACGCGAGCCAGATCAGCAGCGCGAGACTCGCGAGCATGCCGACGAGGCCGAGCGCCAGCGCGCCAGCGGTCATGGCTGTTCTCCGTGGAAGAGTTCGTCGAGCGTGAAGGTCGAGTCCACGCCCAGTTGCGCACCGTGGCTGGCGAGGAACGCGTCGGCGGTGCGCCGCCCTTCGTCGCGCAGCATCGTCATGAAGGACCATTCGGCGTTGAGTTTCGATGACGACCCGAGCGACACGAGCGTGTCGCTGTGCACGCGATGCAGCCGCATGCTCGCCCAGCGGCGGCCCTCCTCGCTGCCCGCATCGGCGACCTTGTGCAGCAGCGCCATCATGCGCAGCTCCTTGATGAGCGGCGCGTTGAACGCGATCTCGTTGACCCGGTTGATGATCTCGCGCGCCGAACGCGGCGTGCCCAGACGCTCCACCGGATTGACCTGCACGAGGATCGTGTCGATCGAATCGGTTTCGCGGATCAGCGGCGTGATCGACGGATTGCCCGCGTAACCGCCGTCCCAGTACGCCTCGCCGTCGATTTCGACGGCCTGGAACAGCGTCGGCAGGCAGGCGGAAGCGAGCAGCGCGTCGGGCGTGAGGTCGGCGTTGCGGAACACGCGCGCCTGCCCGTTGCTCACGCGCGTCGCGGTCGTGAAGAGCTTGATGCGCGAGGATCGCAGCGCGTCGAAATCGATGGTGTCCGCGAGGATCGTACGCAGCGGATTGACGCTCGCGGGATTGAGATCGTAGGGCGAGGCCACGCGCGCCATCATGTCGAGCGCGACGAAGATCGGCGAGTGATCGAGCGTCCAGCGGCCCAGCAGCATGTCGACGAAACCGCGCCGGAACGGGCTGAAGCGCGCGGCATCGGCGACGCGTCGCCAGAAGGATTCGAGCGCCTTGCGCGCGCCGGGCGCACCGTCGTGCGCGAAGCCGCTCGCGAGCACGGCGGCGTTCATCGCGCCCGCCGAGGTGCCGGAAATGCCTTCGATCCGCAGCCACGGCTCTTCGAGCAGGCGGTCGAGCACGCCCCAGGTGTAGGCGCCGTGCGACCCGCCGCCCTGCAGGGCGAGGTCGACGAGCAGCGGTTCGGCGTGGGATGTCGTGTCACGTTCGGCGGCCATGGGGGCTCCTTGATCTGCGACCCTTGGCGAGGTTACAGGAAAAGCGCGGAGCGCTTCGCGCGGATGCCGCACTGCGCCAATTTCTGGCGTGGGATGGGCTTTGGAGGCGATGGGCGGGGATTTTGGGTACGCTTGAGGTGTTGCTCGACGCGCATCTGGACGTGCTTGCCGGATGCCTTTGGTAGACTGATTTTTTCGTCTTTTTCGAGCGTGGCCGCGCCGGCCGCCGCTTCGTTTTTCGCCGCTTCGTTCTCGTCGATCGTGCCCCGTTCCGCCACGCTGTCCCGACTTCCCCGTCTGCTTGCCGACATCCGCGCCTGCGGCGTGTGCGGCGATGCGTTGCCGCTCGGTCCGCGCCCGGTGTTGCAGGCCAGCACGACCTCGCGTCTTCTGATCGTCGGTCAGGCGCCGGGCGCGAAAGTCCACGCCTCCGGCATTCCGTGGGACGACGCGAGCGGCGAGCGTCTGCGCGCGTGGCTCGGCATCGGCAAGGACGTGTTCTACGACGACGCACGCGTCGCCATCGTGCCGATGGGTTTCTGCTATCCGGGCCGCGGCGCGAGCGGCGATAACCCGCCGCGCCCCGAGTGCGCCGCGCTCTGGCACGAACGCCTGCTCGCGCTGCTGCCGCAGGTGCGGCTTACGCTGCTGGTCGGACAGTACGCGCAGCGCTACATGCTCGGCGCGCGCCGCAAGGCGTCGCTGACCGAGACGGTCGAAGCGTGGCGCGAGTACGGGCCGGATTGCGTGCCGCTGCCGCATCCGTCGCCGCGCAATCAGGCGTGGTTCAAGCACCATCCGTGGTTCGAGCATGACGTGCTGCCCGCGTTGCGCGAGCGCGTCGCTGCGCTGCTGGATGCGGCGGACGGAGCCTCGGCGGCGGCATCGCTGATCGCATCGCCCACATCCGCGCACCGAGGCGCGCGTATCGCCACGGCTCACCAGGAGACGCACACGATGACTCAAGGGACCATCGAGATCCAGCGGGTGTATGAACCGCTGCCCGACGACGGACGCGCCTGCTTCCTCGTCGACCGCCTGTGGCCGCGCGGCATCCGCAAAGAGACGCTCGCCGGCGTGACCTGGGCGAAGGACGTCGCGCCGAGCACGGCGCTGCGCCAGTGGTTTCATGCGAGCGGCACCGACGCCGCGCACTGGGACGAATTCCGCCGCCGCTATCACGCCGAACTCGACGCCAACCGCGCGGGCTGGCAACCGCTCGCCGACGCCAGCGCGCAGCATCCCATCGTGCTGCTCTACGGCGCGCACGATACCGAACACAATCACGCCGCCGTGCTGCGCGACTTTCTCGCGAAACATCGCCGCCAGAAATGACAACGCCCGGCGCATGGGCCGGGCGTTGTTGCACTGTCCGAAGTGTTCTCGAAGTGTCCAGACTGTCCCTGGCGGACACTTCAGAACACTTCAGTACGGATCAGAACAGATACATCCCCGCGACGAACACCACGCCCGAGAACAGCAGCGTGGTCACGCAGTAACCCATGATGTCGCGCACGCCGAGGCCCGCGATCGCCAGTGCGGGCAGCGCCCAGAACGGCTGCGCCATGTTGGTCCACGCTTCGCCGTAAGCGATCGCCATCGCCGATTTGCCGAGGTCCGCGCCCAGCGCCTGGGCGGCCGGCATCACGAACGGTCCCTGCACGACCCAGTGGCCGCCGCCCGACGGCACCGCGAAGTTGATGACCGCCGAGCTCAGGAACGCGAGCAGCGGGAACGTGTGCACATTGGCGATATCGACGAACCATTTCGTGATCACGCCCGCGAGACCCGAATGGTCCATCAGCGCCTGAATGCCCGCGTAGAACGGGAACTGGATCATGATGCCCGACGCGCCCTTCGCCGCGCCGGCCACCGCACGCGCGTAGGCCATCGGCGTCTTGTGCAGCACGAGGCCCGCGGCGAGGAACACCAGATTCACGGTGTCGATGTCGAGCGCGAAACCCTTTTCGTGGAAACGCACGCCCAGAAACACCGCGCACAGCGCCGCCACCAGCAGCGAGAGCGCGCGGCTTTCCTCGATGCGTTCGGCGAAAGTCGCATCGGGTCCGAGCTTGCGCTCGACCGACGGCGGGTCTTCGAGCAGCGCGGGATCGACCGAGACGACGTCTTCGGGCTTCGGCATCATCAGGCGCACGAGAATCGGCAGCAGGACGATCAGCGCGATCGTGATGAAGGCGTTGTAGCCCGTGAAAATGGTCTGCGAAACCGGGATCAGGCCGATGGTCTTTTCCATCGGATTGCCCTTGGTGGCCGCGACCAGCGGCACCGAGCCCGAGAGGCCGCCGTGCCACGTGAGAAAGCCCATGTACGCGGCCGCGACCAGCAGCCGGTAGTCGGTGCCGCGCACGCGGCGCGCCACTTCGCGCGAGAACATCGCGCCGAGCACGAGGCCGAAGCCCCAGTTGATCGCGCACGCAACCGCGCCCACGAAGGCCACCAGCATCACGCCCTGGCCCGGCGTGCGCGCGCAGCCGGCGAGCGCGACCAGCATGCGCTTGACCGGCGCCGAGCTGGCGAGCGCGTGGCCGGTCACGAGGATCAGCACCATCTGCATCGAGAAGGCGAGCAGATTCCAGAAGCCCGAACCCCACATCATCACGAGTTGGGCGGGCGGCTGCGGCGTCAGCGAGAACGCCAGTACGAAGGTCACGACCGTCAGCAGGATCGCGAAAATGAGTGGGTCCGGCAAAAATCGATGGACTACGCCGGTAAAGAAATTGGCAATGCGTTGAATCACCTGGTCTGCTCCTCGTCTTTCTGATTTGAATCCGGCTGCCGCTTCTGCTGCGACTTGGTGCGCCTGCGTCCTGCGGCGTGCCGAGCCGCGATTCTTGCACAAGCTGCGCGAGCGCGTACGGCTCGCCCGCGTGGTGCGGTGTTCCGACCATGTCCCGAAATTCGCCGTATGCGTGCTGACGCTGTCGAAATACCCCGTAACATGCGCAACCGCGCCCTAAATCGCTTATCTGCTACCGTTAAGGTTGTGTCTCAATAATTTCACCGGGCAGTTCCAACCACCAAGGAGCCGCGATGCGCAAACAGCTCATCGGTGCGATGCTCGCCGGACTCGCCACGCTCGTCGCGGCGCCCGCGCCGGCACTCGCGCAGTCCCAGGCGTTCACGAGCATGACCGTCAATCTGTACGCCGGTCCCGCCGGCGATTTCCCCGTCGTGGCGCAGGTGCCCGGCGGCGTTTCGATTGCGGTGATGGGCTGCGTCTCCGGCTTCAGCTGGTGCGACGTCAGCCTGCCCGGCCTGCGCGGCTGGGTGTACGGCGGGTATATCTCGTATCCGTGGCAAGGCGCGCGCGTGCCGGTGCTGAACTACGGCCCGACCATCGGCCTGCCGATCATCACGTTCTCGCTCGGCGCGTATTGGGGCAGCTATTACCGTGACCGGCCGTGGTACGGCAACCGGGCGCGCTGGAGCCGTCATCCGGGTCCGCGCCCGGGACCGCCGCCGGCGATCCGGCCGCCCTCGCATGGACGTCCGCCGGGTGGTCCCGGCAACCGGCCCGGTTCAGGTCAGGGCAATCGACCGCCCAATCATGGCGGCGCGCGGCCGCCGGGTAATAACAACGCCCGCCCGCCGGGTAACAACAATGCACGGCCGCCTGGCAATAACGCGGGCGGCAGGCCGCAAGGACAAGGCGGTGGTGGCGGAAGACCGCCCGGAGGGGGCGGCGGCGGACGTGGCAGCGGCGGCGGCGGCGGTGGAAATCGCCCGTCCGGAGGTGGCGGTGGTGGTGGCGGCGGCGGTGGACGCCCCGGCAATTGATCGCGGCCGGGCGCGCCGCACCTGTTCGGCAGGCGCGCCCGACCTGCCCTCACACTTCTTCAGAAGCGATAACCGATGCCGCCCAGGATCACATCGGTATCGCGGCTATAGCGCGTGACCACGCGATTCCACGTTACGCGCGCCGCCCAATGCTGCGTGAACCGATACGACGCCGAAACCGAGACGAGCCCCGACAGAATGCCGTCGCCGGTATCGCGCTGATCGCTGTTGTCGCCGTGGTGAATCGCGGCATAAAGACCCGCGCCGAAACCCAGCGTGAGACGCTCGTCGAGAAATGCGCGCGTGAGCCACAATTGCGCGGTTGCGCCGTCGCGCCGCGCCGACAAGCCGTTCCCCTCGTGCAGATACCCGATCGAACCGTCGAGCCAATGCGTGATGCCGCGCCGGTATTCGATCGATTCGGCCGCCGACGTTTGCGACTCCAGGCTGTTGAGGATGGTCTCGCCCGCCATCAACGTGATTTCGTTGTTCGTCACGTCGTGCGTGCGCGGCAGCGCGAAGTCGCGCGGCCCCGGCGTGTCCGGCGCGTCCAGTTGATAACCGATGCCGAGCATGAGCGCCGTGGTGGACGGCCCGCGCGCGACGCCCACGCGGTTCAGTTGCAGATTTGCCGTCCAGCGGTTGCTGGCGTACCACGTCAGCCGCGCGCTATAGACCGCGCCCCAACCGTGCGTGTTCGAATAGCCGAGCCCCTGCTTCGCGGCTTCGGTATCGAAATAGCGATACGGCCCCACGCCCAGAGAAAACACGAAACGCCGGTTGTCGAACGGCAAACGCGCCCACGCCTGAATGCTCTGCCCGTCGCGATGATGGCCAGGAATATGGCCTTCGTTGAGCCATGAAACGCTGCCGGCGAAATACTTGCCGAAGCCTTCCATGTAATTCATTTCCCACGAATACGAGTGGTCTGAGCCGCTCACGAGCGGACCGGCGAACAGCGTGAACTCCTGGGCGACAGCACACCTGGACGACAGGAACAACACCGCGGCGCCAACCGCGAAACTCCAGGCTTGCTTCATTCCGTAGACGACCTTGTGTGAGTGCGGGACGACGCCGGATGCGCGTCGTCTTGCGATGCGAACGCATCATTTTCCCGGCGAATCGCGCGCGTTGCGTGTGCGCATGCACACGAAACACGACATAAATCACATCACCGCGTATTCAGCGCTTTGCCATTTCAGCCAATTACTTCGGATAACGAATTATTACGGAGAAAAAAATGCCGCACCTCGGTGCGGCATGCTCCGTCGAAACGGAATCAGTGCCCGATCAGCGCACGTTGTGGCAAACGCGCACCGGGTGATGATGATGAACTTCGGTGTGGCACACGGTGTGATGATGCGGAGCGGCGACAGCGGCCAGCGGCGCGGCCATGGCGGCGCACAGCATCAGGGCGGACAGACGGGCGAACGGCTTGGCGATGACTTTCATGCGTGGACTCTCGATGGGCTGCAACAAAAGGCAGCACTGTATCGCAAAGCGCCTCACATTTCGTTACACGCTTGTAACGAGCGTAGCGCCCGATATCCACCCCTTGACAGCGGCAGAATCGCCCATCTCCACGCGCGGGGCCTCACGCCGTGCCGCCCTCTTCGCTCCACCTGTCGTCGGGTTCGTCGTGACCGTCGTGTGTCAGTCGCCGCAGCACTTCCTGGCCCAGACTCGTGAGACGCGGTGCGTAACCGCGTTCGTCGGCGTCCATTTCAACAAGCTGGTAGCGCGCCAGCGCGAGAAAATCGGAATCGAGCGTGTGCAGCGGCGTGTTCGCGTCGCGGATCAGCAGCAGCGCGGCCAGTTCGTGGTGACTGAGCATCGAATCTCTCCTGTCCAGAACTCACAGTGACGACCAGCATAGCGGGCTAAACGTACAGTTTCGCTACAAGCGTGTTTCGTCGCGTTACGGCCAGATGATCGTTGCTGCAGACGTAAAAATGCGGCGCACGGTTCGCAATAATCGCGAACCGTGCGCCGCCCGTCTTACGTCACAAACGCCCCGCCAGTTGACCGGGATTTAGTGGATCTCGAGACGCTTGCTCGCGCCCGCCGCCTTCTTCGGCAACACCAGCGTCAGCACGCCGTCGTTATAGCTCGCGCTCGCCTGGGCTTCGTCGACGTCGGCGGCCAGCGTGAACGAGCGGCCCACGCTGCCCGAATAACGCTCGCGCCGTAGCACGCGTTCGCCCTCTTTCAATTCGGTGTCGCGCTCGACTTTGGCCGCGATCGACACCAGATTGCCGTCGATTTTCACGTCGATGTCCTGCTTGGCGACGCCCGGCATTTCCGCCTTGACCGTATACGCCGCATCGTTTTCCGTCACGTCGATGCGAATACTCGCCGCCTGACCTTCGGACGCGCCCGCACTACGCATCGGACGGAACAACCCCTGGAACAGATCGGGCACACCATCGAACGAAAACGGATCGTGACGCGAGATATGGCTCATGACTGGCTCCTTGAAGATCACTTGAAGAATGATTTGGCTGTCCGCACTTGCATGGCGTGATTTTTCACGCGCATCAATCCAACGGACTCCTTAGCAATACGCGAGGATGACCAAGCCCGGCTTGGCCTCTGTTCCCCTGCGATCGCGCCTACCGCTCGAAGATATAGACGCCTGGCGCGTTTGCAAGACCCTCTTCAAGCGCGCGTGCAGAAATTTTTTCGCTCGACTGTGCGTGCAGCCATTGCGCGAAGCGCGGCCACCATGAACCCTCGACCGGCGGCGTCTCGTCGAAGAAGGTTTGCGGCGGCGGCCACGGCGCGCCCGCCTCGCGCTTCGCGCAGCGATAGTGACGCCGCGGATGCCCCGGCTCCGAAACGATGCCCGCGTTGTGTCCGCCCGACGTCAGCACGAACGTTGCCGGATTGCGCGTCATGTGCAGCAGTTGATAAACCGAACGCCACGGCGAAACGTGATCGCGCTCGGTGCCCACCATGAACATCGGCTGCGCGATATCGGCGAGCGACACGGCGCGGCCGTCCACGCGAAAACGCCCTTGCGCCAGATCGTTGTGCAGATAGAGACGGCGAAGGTACTCGCTGTGCATGCGGTACGGCATGCGCGTGGTATCCGCGTTCCACGACATCAGGTCGTTCGGTTTCGAACGCTGGCCGAGCAGATACTCGTTGATCGCGCGCGACCAGACGAGATCGCGCGTATTGAGCAACTGGAACGTCCCGGCCATCTGCTCGCCTTCGAGACAACCCTGACGCGCCATCAGCGCATCGAGCGCCGCAAGCTCGCTCTCGCCGATAAAGAAACGCAGCTCGCCGGGCGCGCGGAAATCGGTCTGCGCGGCAAGCAGCGATACCGTATGCAGCGCGTCCGCTTGCAGCAAAGCGCCGCCGTTCACAGGTTGCGGCTGTCCGGCGAGCGCCGCCGCCGCGATCGCCAGCAGCGTGCCGCCGAGACAATAGCCGACCGCCTGCGCGGGCGCGTCGCCGCAACGCGCGCGAGCGGCCGCGAGGGCTTCGAATACCGTGTTCAGATAATCGTCGAGACGCCAGTCGCGCTCGTCCGGCGACGGGTTGTGCCACGACAGCATGAACACCGTGAAGCCCTGATCGACGAGAAAACGCACCAGCGAGTTGTGCGGCTGCAGATCGAGCACGTAGTACTTCATGATCCACGACGGCACGATGAACACCGGCTCGCGCGCGACGCCCGGTGTCGTCGGCGTGTATTGCAGCAGCTCGCAGAGCGCGTTGCGCCACACGACCTTGCCGGGCGTCACGGCCACGTCCTGACCCGGCGCGAACGCAAGTGGTTCGGGCGCGCCGCCTGCCGCGTGACGCGCCTGCGCGGCAAAGTCTTCGAGCCAATGCCGGTAGCCCGCGATGAAATTCGCGCCGCCGCTCGCGCGCGCCGCGTCGAGCACCACGGGATTGGTCGCCGCAAAATTGCCCGGCGACGCCGCGTCGAGCCAGAGCCGCACCATGAAGCGCACGAGATCGGCGCGATGAGGGTCGACGCCGGCCACGGACTCGGTCGCTTCGCGCCACCACGACTGCGTGCGCAGATAGCCATCGCGCCACGCGCTGTACGGCCAGGCCGACCACGCGGGCGCGGCGAACCGCGCATCGGCGGGCGCGCCTGGCGGTGGGGTTTGCGACGGGTCTTGCGTCGATGCCGCCGCGCCGGGCCACGCCGCGCTCCACGCGGCCAGCACATCGGACCAC
>NZ_JAAGPN010000289.1:0-238 GCF_017104805.1 Paraburkholderia sp. Ac-20347
GAAAAAAAAAAAATCTCCCTCTTCTGTCTCCACCTTCTCCTCACCCTCTTTTTCTTCTTCACCCTCCTCTTTCCCTTCTCCTCTCCTCTCCTCTCCGTCACCTCCTTCCTCCCACCCTTCCCTCTCCCCTTCCTCCTGCCCTCTCCAACCCCTCTCCCCCTCTCTCATTTCCGCTCCTCCTTACTCCCCCTCTTCCTCCCTCCTCTCCCTTCCTACCCTCGTCACACTCTTCTACTCT
>NZ_JAAGPN010000290.1:0-9914 GCF_017104805.1 Paraburkholderia sp. Ac-20347
CATTTGAGCGCCGACCTCGCCGCGCAATTGCCGGCTTCTCCTGGTGGTTCCACCGTGGCGTCGCCCGCGCCCGAGCTCGAACGCAAGCGCGAGCGCGCAACGCCACACACCGAGCGCGCCCGCATCCCGCGCGCCCCCACCCCCCACCGCTGGCGTCCCGATCCCCCACCCGCCGCCGCGCTCGCCGCGCAACTCGCCGCCTATGCGTGGCCCGGCAATCTGCGCCAGTTGCGCAACGCCATGCGCTACGCATGCGCCGTTTGCGATACCGTGCGCGTGGAGGCGCGGCATTTGAGCGCCGACCTCGCCGCGCAATTGCCGGCTTCTCCTGGTGGTTCCACCGTGGCGTCGCCCGCGCCCGAGCTCGAACGCAAGCGCGAGCGCGCAACGCCACACACCGAGCGCGCCCGCATCCTCGCCGCCCTCACCGCCCACCGCTGGCGTCCCGACGCCGCCGCCGCCGCGCTCGGCATCTCGCGCGCGACGCTCTATCGACGGATCGCGAAGCACGGCATCGTCGGGCCGCATCGCGCCTGAGCCGCCGTTTCAGCGGCGGTTTTCACGCGCGCGCACCGTCATGGCGCACGCGCGCTCGTTGCGTCCGCCGCGATCGGCCTGTGCGCTCAATGCACAGAAGTATTAAATATTGTGCGGCGCGATTGTCTTGCCACGAAACGCTCGGTATAAATCGTCCGCTTCCCGTCCACGCAGGCGCGAACTGTCCTATCCTGATAGCGCAGCGCCCACCGACTGGATGCGTCGTCCGTTCCCGGCTAACCGAATTCGAATTGCCCTCAATGGAGTGATTGCCATGCTGAAGAAGCTGCTGATGCTGTTCCTCGCACTCGGTCTGTCGCTGTCCGCCGCGCTGGCCGCGGCTGTCGAAGTCAATACCGCCGATCAGGCGGCGCTCGAATCGGTCAAGGGCATCGGCCCCGTCCACGCCAAGGCAATCCTCGACGAACGCAGCAAAAACGGCCCGTTCAAGGACGCGGACGATCTCGTCACGCGCGTGAAGGGCATCGGTCCGAAGTCGGTGCAGAATCTCGAAGCAGCCGGTCTGACGATCAACGGTTCGTCGGCGCCGCCGGCTGGCAAAGCGGCTGCGTCGTCGAAGAGCAGCAAATCAGCGGCGACCACGACTGCACCCGCCGCCACGGCCGGCACCGCGCCGAATCCGATGACCACGGCCCCGACGTCAGCTGCGCCCGCCACCACGGCCACGACCGCGCCGGCCGCCTCGGACGCCAAGGCCGGCAAGTCCAAACGCAAGAGCAAGAAGGACAAGGAAGCCGCCGCCGCGAGCGCCGCGCAGGCGGGTTCCGCCGCGCCCGCCGCCACCGCGCCGGCCGCCGCTTCGGATACCAAAGCAAAGAAGAGCAAGAAGTCGAAGAAGAGCAAGGCCGCGTCCGACGCGGCCGCTTCGGGCGCTTGAGTTCGCGCGCCCGCTTTCCGGCACTTTCTGCCATCCCCGCGGCGCGCCTCGTGCGCGCCGTCCGATTTTCCGGCCGCGTCCCCCGTCGCGGCCATCATTAGTGAGATCGTCATGAGCCTGCTCGATACCCTCGGTTCCCTGCTCGGTTCGTCGCAACAGCAACAAGGCGGCGGCCAAACTCAACTCCTCGCGCTCGCGATGGAATTCGTCAACAACCAGCCGGGCGGCCTGAACGGCCTCATCCAGAAGTTCCAGCAAGGCGGTCTCGGCGACGTCGTGCAGTCGTGGGTCGGCAACGGCGAGAACCAGTCGGTTTCGCCCGATCAGCTGCATAACGTGCTCGGCTCGGACGTCGTCTCGGGTCTCGCGCAGAAGGTCGGCATGCAGCCCGAACAGGTCAGCGGCCTGCTCGCCCAGGTGCTGCCGCACGTCGTGAACGCGGGCACGCCGAACGGCGAAGTGCCGCAGGGCGGCCAGATCAACACCGAAAGCGTGCTCGGCACGCTCGGCGGCCTCGCGGCGCTGTTCGGCGGCGGCAACAAGCAGGCTTGATGCGCTGACGCGCGGCGCGCGTGCCGGTGCGTTTCGATGCGTGCTGGTGCGTACTTGTGCGTACTTGCGCAACGCCCATGAAAAAGGGCTCCCCGAATCGGGGAGCCCTTTTTGTTTGAAGCGCGACAGATTCCCGTCGCGCCACGCGTGCATCAGCGGACTTAGTGAACGACGCGCTCGAACACGAGCTTGCCGTCCTGGACGTCGACCGGAATCACGTCCTTCGGCCCGAACTTGCCCGCGAGGATCAGCTTGGCGACCGGATTCTCGATCTCCTGCTGGATCGCGCGCTTGAGCGGCCGCGCACCGAACAGCGGGTCGTAGCCGACATCCGCGATCTTGCCGAGCGCTTCGTCCGACACCACGAGTTCCATGTCGAGCTTTTCCAGACGCTCGCGCAGACGCTGCAGCTGGATCTTCGCGATCGACTCGATGTTGTCCTTGCCGAGCGCATGGAACACGACGACTTCGTCGATCCGGTTCAGGAACTCGGGGCGGAACTGCAGCTTCACTTCGTTCCAGACCGCTTCCTTGACCGCTTCCTGCGGCTCGCCGTGCATCGACTGGATGAGGTGCGAACCGAGGTTCGAGGTCATCACGATCACCGTGTTCTTGAAGTCGACGGTGCGGCCCTGGCCGTCGGTCATGCGGCCGTCGTCGAGCACCTGCAACAGCACGTTGAACACGTCCGGGTGCGCCTTCTCGACTTCGTCGAGCAGGATCACGCTATACGGCTTGCGGCGCACGGCCTCGGTCAGATAACCGCCTTCCTCGTAACCGACGTAGCCCGGCGGCGCGCCGATCAGACGCGCGACGCTGTGCTTCTCCATGAACTCGCTCATGTCGATGCGGATGAGGTGATCCTCCGAATCGAACAGGAAACCGGCGAGCGCCTTGCACAACTCGGTCTTGCCCACGCCCGTCGGCCCGAGGAACAGGAACGAGCCGTACGGCTTGTTCGGGTCCGCGAGACCGGCGCGCGAACGGCGGATCGCATCCGACACCGCGTTGATCGCCTCGTCCTGGCCGACCACGCGCTCATGCAGCTTGTCTTCGATCAGCAGCAGCTTTTCGCGCTCGCCCTGCATCATGCGCGAGACCGGAATGCCGGTCGAACGCGACACGACTTCCGCGATTTCCTCGGCGCCCACCTGCGTGCGCAGCAGACGATGACGCTTCGGGCTGTTCTGCTCGGTGGCCTCGGCCTGCGCGACCTGCTTGAGCTGCGCTTCGAGTTGCGGCAGCTTGCCGTACTGCAATTCCGCGACCTTTTCGAGCTTGCCTTCGCGCTGGAACTTCGTGATCTCGGCGCGCACCTTGTCGATGTCTTCCTTGATCTGCGCGCTGCCCTGCACCGCGGCCTTCTCGGCGGTCCAGATCTCTTCGAGGTCCTTATATTCGAGGCTCAGGCGATCGATTTCCTCTTCGATCAGCTGCAGACGCTTCTGCGACGCTTCGTCCTTTTCCTTCTTGACGGCTTCGCGCTCGATCTTCAGCTGGATCAGACGACGATCGAGCTTGTCCATCTCTTCCGGCTTCGAATCGATTTCCATCTTGATCTTCGACGCCGCTTCGTCGATCAGGTCGATGGCCTTGTCCGGCAGGAAGCGATCGGTGATATAGCGATGCGACAGTTCCGCGGCCGCGACGATCGCCGGGTCGGTGATTTCCACGCCGTGGTGCAGTTCGTACTTCTCCTGCAGACCGCGCAGAATCGCGATGGTCGCTTCCACCGACGGTTCGTCGACGAGCACCTTCTGGAAGCGGCGTTCGAGCGCGGCGTCCTTCTCGATGTACTTGCGATATTCGTCGAGCGTGGTCGCGCCGATGCAATGCAGCTCGCCGCGCGAGAGCGCCGGCTTGAGCATGTTGCCCGCGTCCATCGCGCCTTCGGCCTTGCCCGCGCCGACCATCGTGTGAATTTCGTCGATGAAGACGATGGTCTGGCCTTCGTCCTTGGCGATGTCGTTGAGCACCGACTTCAGGCGTTCCTCGAACTCGCCGCGATACTTCGCGCCCGCCAGCAGCGCGGCCATGTCGAGCGAAAGCACGCGCTTGCCCTTGAGCGTTTCCGGCACTTCGCCGTTGACGATGCGCTGCGCGAGACCTTCGACGATGGCCGTCTTGCCCACGCCCGGCTCGCCGATCAGCACCGGATTGTTCTTGGTGCGGCGTTGCAGGATCTGGATCGAGCGGCGGATTTCGTCGTCGCGGCCAATCACCGGATCGAGCTTGCCGGCGCGCGCGCGCTCGGTCAGGTCGACCGTGTACTTCTTGAGCGCCTCGCGCTGGCTTTCGGCGTCCTGGCTATGCACCTGCGCGCCGCCGCGCACCGCGACGATGGCCGCTTCGAGCGCCTTGCGCGTGAGACCGTTCTTGCGCGCGATCTGGCCCGCGTCGCCCTTGTCGTCGGCGACGGCGAGCAGGAACATTTCGCTCGCGATATAGGTGTCGTTGAGCTTCTGCGCTTCCTTGTCGGCCTGATTGAGCAGACCCGTCAGCTCGCGCCCGACCTGCACGTTGCCGTCGGTGCCCTGCACCTGCGGCAAGCGGTTGATGGCGTCGTTGAGCGCATTCTGCAGCGCCTGAACCTGCACGCCGGCGCGCGACATCAGCGAACGCGCGGAACCGTCCTGCTGCGCGACGAGCGCCGCCAGCAGATGGACCGGTTCGATGTATTGATTGTCGCGGCCGACGGCCAGGCTTTGTGCGTCGGCGAGTGCTTCCTGAAACTTGGTGGTGAGCTTGTCGATTCTCATTTAAAACGAGACCTCCAGTAATCTTGACTGTCACCAAATTTAAGGGCCATTGCGCCGGTTTCAAGCGCACAGGCCGTCATTTTTTCCGATTTTTAATATGAAGGCGCGCTGGATGCGCAGACCGCCGTCCGCAGCGAGGACGACGGTGAAAACGGAGAATCTGCCGGATTGAAGCGCCCCTGGAGACGCGGCGCGATGTCAGGCAGCGTCAGCGCGTGGCGCTGCTCGCCTTCGCACGCGGCATGAAGTTGACGGGCGCAATGCCGAGCACGCCGCTCAGTTCATGCTCGGGCTGCGCCAGTTCGCCGATGGTGTGACGATCGAGTTCGGCGAGAAAGGCGTCGCGCGCGGCCGCCAGCGCGTGCTTGAGGCGACACTGCGGTTCGATGACGCAGCCGCGGCGCTCGCCGTGTTCGTCGGGAAAACAGCCGACCAGCGCGAAATCGCTCTCGGTGTGGCGCACCACGGTGCCGACGCTCAGCGACAGCGAATCCGCCGCAAGCCGCAGACCGCCGTTACGGCCACGCAGGGTGTCGACCCAGCCGAGTTCGCCCAGCCGCTGCACGACCTTCATCAGATGGTTCTTCGAGATGCCGTAGGCGTCGGAGATTTCCTGGATCGTCGCCAGGCCGTCGCGGCGCAGCGCGAGGTACAGCATCACGCGCAGCGAGTAGTCGGTGTAGTCGGTCAGTCTCATGGCGATCGTTAAAAAATGAGTCAGGTCAATCGTGACGCTAATGCGTCTAAGATAACATGCAGCGCCCATGCAGGTTTTGCGCTGTCTGGGTATCATGACGCTTCGTATTTCCAGGCATTTTCCGGCATTTCCAGCCGCATCGGAACGTGCCGCGGCATTTGTACCCTCCGCAACAAGCCCATCATGACCGACGCACGCCCCGCCCCCGCTCCGCAAGATCCGCTGCCCACGCAGGCGCTTGCCGCCCCCTACGCCGAGCCGACCGAAGACAACATCCGCGAACTCGTCTACGCGTTCTATGATCGCGTGCGCGCGGACGCGCTGCTCGGTCCGGTTTTCGACGGCATGCTGGCCGGGCGCTGGGACGACCATCTGCCGAAGATGGTGCGTTTCTGGTCGAGCCTCGTGCTCGGCACGAAAACGTACCGCGGCAACGTGCAGCAAGCCCACAACCCTGTGGAAGGCGTCGAGCCGCGTCATTTCAGCCGCTGGCTCCATCTGTTTCTCGATACCGTGCAGGCGCGCTACGAGCCTGCCGCCGCGCTCCAGTTCATGGAGCCCGCGCTGCGGATCGCGCAGAGCCTGCAACTGAGCAAGTTCGGCTGGGATTATCAAATTCCGCCCGAACAGCAGGCCCTGCTCGATGCGGTCGCGCCGCGCCGCCGTCCCGCAGGCCACGGACACGATCACGAGCTGCCCACCCGCCCGCCTGGCGAGCCGTTTCCGACGCGCATCGTCGGCCGTTCGATGGACACGGACGAAGCCGATCGCGCGAACTGAGCGACGACTGCGTCCGGCGTCGTCGGCTGATTCTGGCTGTTAGTTGCGATTCATCATCCGGATACACGCGATCTGCCCCGTTTTATGCGCATAAGGCGGCGCAGCCTCGCGTTCCGCTTTAAAACAGGCTGCGATTGACCTTCGGCACCTCGGGCGCCAGTTTCAGCAGCGCCTCGCTCTGCGCGACGACAAAGCGCGCCACCTCGTCCACCAGCGTCCGTTCCTCGCCCACATAAACCTCGGCGCGCGCCAGTTCCGGCGCGAGCGCACTCGCCTGCCGCGCCATCCGCACGATCTCGCGCTCCAGAAAACGCGGCTGCGTGCCCGTGCGCTGGGCGAAATCCGCCAGCGCGTACGGCGTCAGCTCCTGTAGCCGGAATACATCGCCATAGGCCATCGCCATATCCTGCTCGACGTGCTCGCCGTAGGCGTTCACCGACACGAGGTCGTACAGCGGCGCAGGCTCCAGATTCGACGCGCGCATGAAAAACGAGATGTTCTTGCCATGCGCGTCGCTATTGCCGATCAGCACGTGCAGCAGCGCCCAGCGCACGAGAAAGGTACGCGTCGACAGCGGATTGTCGAAATACGGTTCGAGCGCGAACAGCTTCTCGAAGCTCACGCCTTCGCGGATATTGCGCACGTCGGCGACATTGCCGAAATTGCGCTCGTATTTAAACGACACCGGCAGATCCAGCGCCTGACAGCCGTCGATCACATGCCGCCGACGCACCGCCGTCACGGTCTCGCCATCGGCGGGATCGACCGCCACTTCGCGGTCGAAACGCTCGATCAGCAAAATCGGCTCGGGTATGCGGCGGATCTCGACCGGCGCAACCTTGAGCCCCAGACGCGCCGCTAGCGTCATGCAGAAGTGCTCGTTGGCGACCATGTACGGCGTCACGGCATTGCGCGACTCGGGCTTGAGAATATGCGTCGAACTGAGCGCGCCGTCCGCGAGCGCGAGGCGCGCGCCTTCCGCCAGCACCTGCAGCTTGTCCTGATAACCGGCGACCGAGAGCCGCACCTTGCCGTCCCAGACCGGGAAATCGACGAGATCGCGTTCGCGAATCCGCTGACTCAGTTCTTCCGTCGAAATCGGCCTGCGCAGCGGCGGCGCGGCTTCGACCGGCGCGTCGGGCAGGTCCGAGGGCGGCGCGAAGCTCAGCGCGCCGACCGGTTCCTTGCCGAGCACGCGCACGAGCCCGAAGACGTTCTCCTTCGAGATCTGATTGACGATCGATGCGACATCGAGCGCGCGGCCTTCCGGCAGCAGGTTCTGCAGAAAACGCTGCACCGCGCCCGGCGCCGTGACTTCGCCCGAAAGCGGGATATGCGGCGAGAGCGGAAAGGCGTCGTCGCGCTGGCGCCAGGCCGCGTCGTAGTCGAAACCGTAGCGCTCCTCGCGCGATTCGAAGCTCAACGTGCCGACCGGCGCATCGCCGGTCGTGACGCGCAGCGTATGGGCGGCCATTAGGCCGTCTCCTGCGTTCCGGGCGGCGTCAGCTTGCGCAGCGCCGTGCTGGCTTCGCTGCGCGGCAGAACCAGCAGGCTGAGCCCGAGCCCGTTGAGGATCAGGAACACCTTGTCGAGACTGACCGAGCGACCGTTTTCGAGCCGCGACAGCACGTCCTTGGAGACGCCGAGCATCTGCGCGGCATCGTCGATACGCAGTTCGCTTTGTGCGCGGCGATTGCGCACGAGCAGGCCGAGCGCGGCCATGTCGCGCGCCAGCGGGTCCGGGCGTTCAATCGGTCGGGGCAAGGTGCGAGGCATGGCGGGCGCGTCCAGAATGTCCAGAATCTCGGGATGAGCCGCTCGACGCGGCCATAATTCCGAGAATATCAGAATTATTCGGTTGGACGCCGCTTTAGACCAATAGTTCTCGTATTTCAGGAATAAAGTGACACGACTCGCCTGTCGCGGCTGTTATTCGCATATTCCAGGAACTATTCTGAGAAAATTGTCGATGCGCTTGTTATTCTGATATTTCAGGAACAATCGACAGAAAGCGCGTGCCTGCGCGTTTAATCCGGCTTGACCGCCGCATTCCCCGACTCGATCCCCCAACGCGCCAGCGCCGCATCGTCGCTTTCGCGCGCGTCGACCCAGCGCGCGCCGTGCTCGGTCGCTTCCTTCTTCCAGAACGGCGCTTCGCTTTTCAGGTAATCCATCACGAACTCACACGACGCGAACGCATCGCCGCGATGCTTCGACGTCGTCGCGACCAGCACGATCTGATCGAGCGGCGCAAGTTGCCCAACCCGATGCACGATCAGCACCTCGATGCCCGGCCAACGCGTGCGCGCCGCCTCGACGATGCTCTCCAGCGCCTTCTCCGTCATCCCTGGATAGTGCTCGAGTTCCATCCCCGCGACCGCGCTGCCGTCGTTCAGGTCGCGCACGGTGCCAACGAAGCACGCCACCGCACCGATCGACGGATTGTTGGCGCGCAGTTGCGCGACTTCCGTCGTCAGGTCGAAATCCCCGGTCTGAACCCGCACGGGCATGACTGCTCTCCTTGATCGTCGGGAAGGGTTCAGCCGCCGGTCACGGGCGGGAAAAACGCGACTTCGCAGCCTTCGGTGATACGCGTGCGCGGGTCGGTCATGACGTGGTTGCACGCCATGCGCAGCGAACGGCCTTCTGCCAGCGTCTCCGCCCAGACGCCGCCGCGTGCGCGCAGCCAGCCGCGCACATCGCCGACCGTGACGATGCTGTCGGGCAGCGTGACCGTTTCATCGGCGACGCCCAGTGCTTCACGCACGCTCGCAAAAAATTTCAGCTGGATTTTCATCGTGTCAAACTCAGTACAGCAATTCGGTGAAGGGGATGAAGCGCACGGTTTCACCGGCGCTGATCGCGTGATTCGGCGGATTGTCGATGATGCCGTCTCCCCAGACCGTCGAGGTCAGCACCGCCGAACTCTGGTTCGAGAACAGGTCGAGGCCGCCCGCCGGGTTCACGCGCGCGCGCAGGAACTCGTTGCGGCGATCCGATTTGGTCTGCGTGAAATCGGCGCGCAGCGAGAGCGCGCGCGGACTGACGTGCGCGACACCCGCGAGACGCAGCAGGAACGGGCGCACGAACAGCAGGAAGGTCACGAAGCTCGACACCGGATTGCCCGGCAGCCCGATGAAAAACGCCTCGCCCGCCTGCCCCGCTTCCTTCGCGCCACGCCGCACCGCGCCGAACGCGAGCGGCTTGCCCGGCTTCATGGCGATCTGCCACATGCCGATATGGCCTTCGGCCTCCACGGCCGGACGCACGTGGTCCTCCTCGCCTACCGAGACGCCGCCCGACGTGAGAATCAGATCGTGCTGCGCGGCGGCTTCGCGCAAGGTCGCGCGCGTGGCGTCGAGCTGATCGGGAACGATGCCGTAATCGGTCACGTCGCAGCCCAGATTGCGCAGCAGGCCCGTGAGCGTGAAACGGTTCGAGTTGTAGATCGAACCCGGTTTGAGCGGCTCGCCGGGCATCGTCAGTTCGTCGCCGGTGAAGAACACCGCCACCTTCACGCGGCGCGTGACGGTGAGCGTCGCGCAGCCGACCGAGGCCGCCAGCCCGAGCGCCGCGGGCGACAGGCGCGTGCCCACGGGCAGGATCACCGAATCCTTCTTGATGTCCGCGCCCTGGGCCGTGATCCACTCGCCGGCCTTGGGCGTGTGCAGGAACGTCACTTCGCCGTCGC
>NZ_JAAGPN010000291.1:0-9909 GCF_017104805.1 Paraburkholderia sp. Ac-20347
ACGACTTCTACACGGCGAAGTCGGGTTCCGACGTCGCGGGCCCGGGCAATCCGAAGGGCCGCGTGCGCGCCATGCTGGCGCCGCGCAACGGCGGCGCGCAGCCGCTCACCGGCGCCTCGGCCACGCTCGCGCCGGCCACGAAGATTCAGGGAGCGCCGCAACAGTGAACGCCGCCACCACCGCCTCCCCCATCCATCAGCGCCCGTCCGCGGGCAAGACGAGTTCGCTCGTCGTGCGCAACCTCAAGAAGCGCTACGGCTCGCGCACGGTCGTGAAAGACGTGTCGCTCGACGTGAAGAGCGGCGAAGTGGTCGGTCTGCTCGGTCCGAACGGCGCGGGCAAGACCACGTCGTTCTACATGATCGTCGGCCTCGTGCCGCTCGACGCCGGCGAAATCGACCTCGACGGCCAGTCCATCAGTCTGCTGCCGATCCACAAGCGCGCGGCGCTGGGCCTCTCGTATCTGCCGCAGGAAGCCTCGGTGTTCCGCAAGCTCACCGTCGAGGAGAACATCCGCGCGGTGCTGGAGCTGCAACACGACGAGAACGGCAAGCGTCTGAGCAAGGACGTGATCACCCAGCGCGCCGAAGCGCTGCTCGACGAACTCCAGATCGCGCACCTGCGCGAGAATCCGGCGCTGTCGCTGTCGGGCGGTGAACGTCGCCGCGTGGAAATCGCGCGTGCGCTGGCGACCGATCCGAGCTTCATTCTGCTCGACGAGCCGTTCGCGGGCGTCGACCCGATCGCCGTGCTCGAAATCCAGAAGATCGTGAAGTTCCTGAAGCAGCGCAACATCGGCGTGCTGATCACGGACCACAACGTGCGCGAAACGCTCGGCATCTGCGACCACGCATACATCATCAGCGACGGCACCGTGCTCGCCGCCGGCGCGCCTGGTGACATCATCGAAAACGAAAGCGTGCGCCGCGTCTACCTCGGCGAACACTTCCGCATGTAATCTCCGCGCCCGCGCGCTGCACGCGTGCGGGTGCTTCACCGCCGCGCTTCGTTCTCGCTCGATTCACGCAACGTGCGCGCGGCGCGCCTGCCGGAACGCCCGCACGCCGCTGCGGGCAAACGCCGCGCCGGCGCCTGCTTTCCCCTGAGTTTTTCCCGAATTTCCCTGGATTTTCCGTCCGGACTTTCCGTGATGTTCCGTTGTGCCTGCCCGCTCGACCGCGAGCGACGCGCGTCCCGAGGGCGGGTGCGCGATGCACGCCGCACGCGTGCGCGAGCCGCTGTTTGCGCACTAAATTCCGTCCGCGAGATGCCGTTGCACCAGTGCAGGGCACGCGCGTTTTCGCGGATGTCGTGTGGTATCGCGAGCGTGGCAAACTCTTTACAATGAATCGCACACCGCCATGAAAGCCAGCCTCCAACTCCGCCTCTCGCAGCATCTTGCGCTGACTCCGCAACTGCAACAGTCCATCCGGCTGCTGCAGCTGTCGACGCTCGAACTGCAGCAGGAAGTCGCCACCGCGATCTCGCAGAATCCGCTGCTCGAGAACGACGACGACTGGATCGCGAGCCCCTTGCGCGTGGCCGCCGACGGGTCGCTCATCGCCCAGCCGCCGGCTTCTTCCAACGCGGAACCGATGCAGGGCGCGAGCAACGGCTCGTCCTCCTCGTCGAGCGACAGCGATAGCGGCGACGGCGAACCGCGCAGCGTCGACGAATACGAAGGACTCGGCGGCGACGCCAACGGCGACTCGAGCCAATGGAACCTCGACGACTACGGCCGCTCAGGCAGCGCCTCCGACGACGACGACCTGCCGCCGCTGCAGATCCACGAATCCACCACCACGCTGCGCGACCATCTGATGGCGCAGCTGCGTGAAACGAACGCGAGCCCGCGCGACCGCGCGCTCATCACGTTCCTGATCGAATCGCTCGACGAAGACGGCTACCTGTCCGCCACGGGCGAGGAAATTCTTGCCGATATCCCCGAAGAACTCGAAGTCGACGCCGACGAACTCAACGCGGCGCTGGCGCTGCTGCACAGCTTCGATCCCGCCGGCGTGGGCGCGCGTTCCGCTTCGGAGTGCCTGAAGCTGCAATTGCTGCGCGTCACAACGTCGCCGGTGCGCACGCTGGCGCTCGAGATCGTGTCGAATCATCTGGAACTGCTGGCCGCGCGCGACTTCACGCGCTTGCGCAAGCAACTGAAGACCGGCGACGACGAGCTGCGCGACGCGCATGCGCTGATCCGTTCGCTAGAACCGTTCCCGGGCGCGGCGTACGGCAAGGCCGAAGCCGACTATGTGGTGCCGGACATCATCGTGAAGAAGGCGGGCCAGAACTGGCACGCCGAACTCAATCCGGACGTGGTGCCGAAGCTGCGCATCAACCACCTGTACGCGAATATTCTGCGCAACAACCGCGGCGATCCGGGCAGCGGCTCGCTGCGTCAGCAGCTGCAGGAAGCGCGCTGGCTCATCAAGAATATCCAGCAGCGCTTCGAGACCATCCTGCGCGTGGCGCAGGCGATCGTCGAGCGCCAGAAGAACTTTTTCGTGCACGGCGAAATCGCCATGCGCCCCTTGGTTTTGAGGGAGATTGCTGATACGCTGGGCTTACACGAATCAACTGTCTCGCGTGTGACAACCGGTAAATACATGCTGACTCCGTTCGGGACACTTGAATTTAAGTACTTCTTCGGATCGCATGTATCGACGGATACGGGGGGCGCCGCATCGTCCACCGCCATCCGTGCGCTCATCAAGCAACTCATAGGAGCCGAGAACACCAAATCCCCTCTTTCGGACAGCCGCATAGCCGAACTGCTGGCGGAACAGGGCTTCGTCGTCGCGCGACGCACCGTCGCGAAATATCGCGAAGCACTGAAGATTCCGGCGGTCAATCTGCGCAAGTCTCTTTAGGCTCATTCCGGCTTTTACGGAGTGGGCGTTTTCCGGCCGCAACGCCAGTTGGCGGACAGGGCCGGCCGAGCTAGCCCGTCGTAGCAGGCCTTTCGGGGAGCCGCACACAGGCAGTCAGTCGACCGGCACAGCCGCGCTTCACGCGTCACGCGGCCATCAGCCTGGAGAAGCACTATGAATCTGAAGATCAGTGGACACCATCTCGAAGTAACGCCAGCGTTGCGAGAATACGTGATCACCAAACTGGACAGGGTGCTAAGACATTTCGATCAGGTCATCGATGGCAATGTGGTCCTCTCGGTCGACAACCACAAGGAAAAGGACAAGAGACAGAAGGTTGAAGTGAACCTTCATCTGAAAGGCAAGGACATCTTCGTTGAGAGCTGCAATGGCGACATGTATGCCGCCATCGATCTCGTGGTCGACAAGCTCGATCGCCAGGTCGTGCGACACAAGGATCGCGTGCAAGGCCATGCTCACGAGGCGCTCAAGCATCAGCCCGCGGCGCCCATCGAGATTCCTCCGCAGTGACGCGCCTGGCGCGCGTGGGGTTTGAGAATTTGCGACGTTGATTCGACACTGATTCGCTTCCCCCGGCCTTCGCGGCCAGCGCGCCGGAAGTCAATGCAGCACACGAACAAAGCCGCCCCACCCGGGCGGCTTTTTTCATGCGGCCATGACGAGAGCAGCAAGAGAGCAGTACGAGACGTGTCCGGCATCGAACGGTGTTCCCGGGTGCAACCATGCAACAATGGTTGCAATCATGCCCGGTGCATCGCACCATCGGCCACTATGCTTGCTCTATAATGGTCCAGTCACTTTCGGGGTAACACGTCCCACGGTCCCGGCTTCAGGCTGTTTTTACCGATTCAGCCATGCGCGAACTCCGCGCCGACTGCCGGGGTGAGGAGCATTCAGGCCACGTTTTCGCCTGCCAACATGAATCGTTTAGCCAAAATTCTTCCCATCGAGAACGTCGTCGTCGGCCTGTCCGTTACCAGCAAGAAACGCGTCTTCGAACAAGCTGGGCTGATTTTCGAAAACCAGAACGGCATTGCGCGCAGCACGGTGACCGACAATCTGTTCGCGCGCGAACGCCTCGGCTCCACCGGTCTCGGTGAAGGCGTGGCCATTCCGCACGGCCGCATCAAGGGCCTGAAGCAGCCGCTCGCCGCTTTCGTGCGCCTGGCGGAGCCCATCGCGTTCGAAGCGCCCGACGGCCAGCCCGTTTCGCTCCTCATCTTCCTGCTCGTGCCCGAACAGGCCACGCAGCAGCATCTTGAAATCCTCTCCGAGATCGCCCAACTGTTGTCGGATCGCGAAACGCGCGAGCGGCTGCACACGGAAGAAGATCGCGAGACGTTGCATCGCCTGCTCACCCAGTGGCAACCTTGAAGCGGCAGGGCGCGCCCTGCGCCGCCCGTTGAGGCGGCGAGCGTGCGCCACGGCGCGAATCTCGTGCAGGCAGCGAGCCAACAGTTTTAGAGCGCGCGGTTAGAGCGACCAGTTAAGCGAGTCTTCGCGGAGTCAGCGACTCATGGACACTTCCAGCATCAACGCCCAAAGCATCTTCGACGACAACGCCACCACGCTGAAACTCAGCTGGCTGACGGGGCACGAAGGCTGGGAACGCGGCTTTTCGGCCGAGACGGTGGCCACGGCCACGGCGAGCGCGGACCTCGTCGGCCACCTGAACCTGATCCACCCGAACCGCATCCAGGTGCTCGGCGACGCCGAAATCCACTACTACCAGCGTCAGACCGACGAAGACCGCTCGCGCCACATGGCCGAGCTGATCGCACTCGAACCGCCGTTTCTCGTCGTCGCCGACGGCATGACCGCGCCGCCCGAACTGGTGCTGCGCTGCACGCGCTCCTCCACGCCGCTGTTCACCACGCCGATGTCGGCGGCCACCGTCATCGACAGCCTGCGCCTCTACATGTCGCGCATCCTCGCGCCACGCGCGACGTTGCACGGCGTGTTTCTCGACATTCTCGGCATGGGCGTGCTGCTCACCGGCGACTCGGGTCTCGGCAAGAGCGAACTGGGTCTGGAGCTGATCAGCCGCGGTCATGGCCTCGTGGCCGATGACGCCGTCGACTTCGTGCGCCTCGGCCCCGATTTCGTCGAAGGCCGCTGCCCGCCGCTGCTGCAAAACCTGCTCGAAGTGCGCGGCCTGGGTCTGCTCGACATCAAGACGATCTTCGGTGAAACGGCCGTGCGCCGGAAAATGAAGCTCAAGCTGATCGTCCAGCTCGTGCGACGCCCGGACGGCGAATTCCAGCGTCTGCCGCTGGAAAGCCAGACCGTCGACGTACTCGGTCTGCCGATCAGCAAGGTCACGATTCAGGTGGCCGCGGGCCGCAACCTCGCCGTGCTGGTGGAGGCCGCCGTGCGCAACACGATCCTGCAATTGCGCGGCATCGACACGCTGCGCGACTTCATGGATCGCCAGCGCCTCGCCATGCAGGACCCGGACAGCCAGTTTCCCGGCAAGCTGATCTGATCCCGCTGATCTGATCCTGCTTTGACGCGCGTTGCGGCACGCTGCCGCAACGCGCCCGCTGTCTTCGTCTCTCCTCGTCCTTCTCGTCCCACGCCGCGCCGACTGGCGCCCGTCACGCGCCACCAGTAAGGCCGCGCGCGTCCGGAAGCGTCATAACAGTCGCACGGATCGGATGCTATGATGACCCAATCGGGTCCATCTCCATTCCCATGCGTATCATCCTGATCACCGGCATCTCGGGTTCCGGCAAGTCGGTGGCGCTCAATGCGCTCGAAGACGTCGGCTACTTCTGCGTGGACAATCTGCCTCCGCGCTTTCTGCCGCAACTCGCGCAATATCTGTCCGAAGACGGCTACGAGCGTCTCGCGGTGGCCATCGACGCGCGCTCGAGTTCGTCGTTCGACGACATGCCGGAGATGATCCGCGACCTCGCGCTCCGCCACGACGTGCGCGTGCTGTTTCTCAACGCCAGCACGCAGTCGCTCATCCAGCGCTTTTCCGAAACGCGCCGCCGTCATCCGCTATCGGGTTCGGTCGCGCACGACGCCAACGTCGGCATGCTCAAGTCGCTCGAAGAAGCCATCGAGCACGAGCGCGAACTCGTCGCGAATCTCGCGGAATTCGGTCATCAGGTCGACACCAGCAATCTCAGCGCGAATTCGCTGCGCCAGTGGGTGAAAGTGTTCGTCGAAGGCGAACGCGGCTCGCTGATGCTCACCTTCGAATCGTTCGGTTTCAAGCGCGGCGTGCCGCTCGACGCGGACTTCGTGTTCGACGTGCGCACGTTGCCGAATCCGCATTACGACGCGCGCCTGCGGCCGCTTACCGGCCTCGATCAGCCCGTGATCGACTTTCTGAAGGCGCAACCGACCGTCCACGAAATGATCGCCGACATCGGCGCGTTCGTCGCGAAATGGTTGCCGCACTTCCGTAACGACAACCGCAGTTATCTGACCATTGCGATCGGCTGCACGGGCGGCCAGCATCGTTCGGTCTTCATTGCCCAGACGCTCGCCACGCGCTTCGCCAGCGAGTCGAACGTGATCGTGCGTCATCGCGATGCGCCTCTCGACGTCGGAGAGTCGTCCCGCCTGATCGCCTAACCGGCCGCATCGCGCGGCCTTTTACCGAAAGCGTTGCGCCATGCCTTCCACTCCTGCCGTGCTTGCCGATTTGCCGCTCTTTCCGCTGCATACGGTGCTGTTCCCCGGCGGCCTGCTGCCGCTGAAGATCTTCGAAGCGCGTTATCTGGACATGGCGCGCGAATGTCTGCGCGAGGAATCGCCGTTCGGCGTGTGTCTGCTGAAAAGCGGCGGCGAGGTCGCGCAGCCCGACGAAACCGCCGCCGTGCCCGAAGCCGTGGGCTGTCTCGCGCGCATCGAGCAATGCGACGTGGAAACCTTCGGCATGCTGCTGATCCGCGCGCACGGCACGCAGCGTTTTCGCCTGCTGTCGCACCGCGTGCAGCCCGACGGCCTGCTCGTCGGCATGGCCGAGCTGCTGCCCGAAGACATCCCGCTCGAAGGCTCCGATCATCTCGCGCGTTTTGGCGCATGCGCGGAAGTGCTGGAGCGCATCATCGCGACCATCCGCGAACGCGATCCGTCGAGCGTGCCGTTCGCCGAGCCCTTCCGTTTCGACGATCCATCGTGGGTCTCCAACCGTCTCGCCGAAGTGCTGCCGATCGCCCTGCGGGCGCGCCAGAAGCTGATGGAACTGGACGACGCCAGCGCGCGCATCGACGTCGTGCATCACTACATGCAGCAGCATCAGTTGCTCTGATGCTGCTGTAGCGCGCGCGGCGTTTCCGGGTTAGATCAGCGAACCGCGCAATCCGTCTAGCAGTTTGCGCACCGGCGCGGGCACGCCATAGGCCTCGATCTCGCGCAGCGCGACCCACGCCGTTTCCCCATCCTGCGCGACGAGCGCACCGCCCTTGCGCGTATCGAGTTCGACGACGCGCGGCTCGATGTCGAGCTTGAAATGCGTGAAGGTGTGTTGAAGCGACGCGAGCGCCGACGCCTTCGCACCTTGCGCGCCATAACCGTCGGCGCGCGCGGCCAGCGCGGCTTCATCGGCGGCTTCGGGCAGGCTCCACAGGCCGCCCCAGATGCCCGAAGGCGGACGCTTTTCGAGCATCACCGCGTCGCCGTCGAGCAGGATCAGCATCCACGTCTGACGCGTCGGCACCGCTTTTTTCGGCCGCGAGGCGGGCAACTGGCGTTGCCGGTTCGTCGTCTTCGCCACGCAATCGGAAGCGAACGGGCAGCGCTCGCAGTCGGGCTTGCCGCGCGTGCAGAGCGTCGCGCCCAGATCCATCAGACCTTGCGTGTAGGCGCTCACGTCGGCGTCGGTGGCGTCGGCGCCCGGCACGAGCGATTCGGCGAGCGTCCACATCGCGTTTTCCACGCGCTTCTCGCCCGGAAAGCCTTCCACGCCGAACACGCGCGCGAGCACGCGCTTCACGTTGCCGTCGAGAATCGTCGCGCGCGCGCCGAACGCGAACGAGGCGATCGCGGCGGCGGTCGAGCGGCCGATACCGGGCAGTTCCGCGAGTCCTTCGACCGTCGACGGAAATTTCCCGCCGTGGCTCTCGGCGACCACCTGCGCGCAGCGATGCAGATTGCGCGCGCGCGTGTAGTAGCCGAGGCCGGCCCACAGCGCCATCACGTCGTCGGCGGGCGCGGCGGCAAGCGCCTCGACGGTCGGAAAGCGATCGAGAAAGCGCGCGTAGTACGGAATCACGGTGGAAACCTGCGTCTGCTGCAGCATGATTTCCGAGAGCCAGATGCGGTACGGGTCGCGCGTGTTCTGCCACGGCAGGTCGTGGCGGCCGTGTTCGCGCTGCCACGCGATCAGGCGCGGCGCGAAGCTCGCGAGCAGTTCGGCGGGGTAAGCGGATTGCAGCGCAGCGGGCGCGAGCTTTGCGGAGGTCTTGAGATACATGGACGGACTGACGGATCAGCGCTGACAGCGCGGACAGAAATAGGTCGACCGCTGGCCTTGCACGATCTGTTTGATCGGCGTGCCGCACACGCGGCAGGGCTGGCCCGCGCGGTCGTAAACGAAGTATTCGAGCTGGAAATAGCCGCTCTCGCCATTGCTGCCGACGAAGTCGCGCAAGGTGCTGCCGCCTTTTTCGATAGCCGAGGCGAGTACGGCGCGCACGGCGTCGGCGAGCAGTTCGTAGCGCGCGAGCGAGACGCGTCCCGCGGCGGTGGTCGGCCGGATACCGGCGCGAAAGAGACTTTCCGACGCGTAGATATTGCCCACGCCCACGACGATGTCACCGGCCAGCAGCGCCTGTTTCACCGACACCTTGCGCCCGCGCGTCTCGCGAAACAGCAGCGCGCCGTCGAAGGCGGGCGTGAACGGCTCGATGCCGAGGCCCGCGAGCAGCGGATGGCCGAGCACGTCGCCGTCCTCGCGCGCGTGCCAGAGCACGGCGCCGAAGCGGCGCGGATCGCGAAAACGCAAGGTAAAGTCGTCGAACAGCCAGTCGATGTGATCGTGCTTTTCCGCGGCCGGCGGCTTTGGAAGATTACGTAACACGCGCAGGGTGCCGGTCATGCCAAGATGCACGATGAACCAGCCGTCTTCGACCTCGAACAGCAGATATTTGCCGCGCCGGCCAACCGAACGGACCGTGCGACCGCGCAGAATGCGCGCCAGCGAGGCCGGCACAGGCCAGCGCAGCGAGCCGTTGCGCACGTCGACACGCTCCACGCGGCGGCCCGCGACCCACGGCTCGATGCCCCGGCGGGTCACTTCAACTTCTGGCAACTCTGGCATCTTTAATCAGTTTGTGAGGTTGGGCTGGGAAAATGCCGGACAGCGCGGCGCACAGCGCGACGGAGCGTGAGCGCCAGGCCCGGCGACCGCGCGGGGCTGGTCTGCAACTTGCGTCATCGTCGTGCGCGTATTGTAGCCAGCGCGTTACAATCGACCGAAACATTCGACGGAATTCCATGGAACTGTCTTTCGTAAAGCTGTTTGCGAAGCGCCTGCCCCACGCGGCGCCGCGTCTGCGCAAAACGTTCGAACTCCGCGCGTTCGGCCCCCGGAAACTGATCGGCGCCGCCGTGCTCGCAGCCTGGGCGCTGAGCACGTCGAGCGCGTACGCGCAGGATCCGTCCCCCGACACGGACGACACTTCCGTCACCATGCCGGACGCGTTCGGCCCCGCGACGGCGGACGAGAAGAAGGATCTGCCCGCGATTCCGCTCACGAGCCAGATCACCTTCCAGGTGCTCGCCGCTGAAATCGCGCTCCAGCGCGACCAGCCCGCGCCCGCGTATCAGACGTATCTTGCGCTCGCGCGCGATACGCACGATCCGCGCATGGCGCAGCGTGCAACGGAAATCGCGCTCGCGGCGCAAAGCCCGACCGACGCGCTCACCGCCGTGCAGCTCTGGCAGCAATACGCGCCCGACTCGGAACGCGCCGCGCAACTCGACGCCTCGCTGCTCGTGCTCGCCGGCAAGCCCGCCGACGCGCAGCCGCTGCTCGCGCGCGAGCTGGCCC